>JBGVGM010000159.1:0-18199 GCA_045121655.1 Acutalibacteraceae bacterium
AATGTATTTGATGAGAAGCTTTTTGATAAGTTCAAAATACCTCTCATCATCCATACGCTCAATTTCCTCATATGCTGCGGAAATTACATCGTTGAGTATAGCGTTACGGATTTCAAGGTATCTGTTTCGGGTAATAGCTTCAGCCTTACTCTTTGCCGTAGCGGTAATCAGCTCAGCTTCTTCTTTGGCTTTTCTGACAATTTCACGACTGACCTTATTTGCCTCTTTTCTTGATTCGGCAATTAAATTTTTTATTTCATCAGAAGCATTCCTGAGAATTTTCTGACATTCAGCATTAGCTTCTTCCGTTATCATACCGGTAATTTTATCAAGTCCGGACACACTCTCATCTCCTTTTTCTTGTATTTAATCAGGAAAAATCAGATGCTGATATTAAACACAGCAAGAATTGAAACGAGAAGTGCAAGAACTGCATAAGTTTCAACGAGAGCTGAAAGAGTCATACCCTTTGCTGTCTGTGTGGAATCCTTTGCAATCATTGAAACGGCTGAAGCGGCAACTCTGCCCTGATAAACTGCTGAGAAATAGCCTGCAATCGCCATAGGAAGACAAGCAGCAAAGAATGAAAGTCCCTGCGACCATGTAAGAATAGCGGGAGTACCACCGATAAGGCCTATCTTATTGAGAAGAAGAAGTGCAACAATGAAACCGTAAAGTCCCTGAGTACCGGGAAGAATCTGAAGAATAAGCACTTTACCAAACAGCTCAGGCTTTTCAGTAAGAAGTCCTGCACCTGCCTCACCGGCAATACCTACACCTCTTGCTGAACCGATACCTGCAAAGCCTGCAGCAAAAGCTGCTCCTAAAATTGCAAAAAACAAACCAAGATTATTCATATTTTTCGTCCTTTCTGATTGTAAAGAATTTGGAATTGATTTTAAACGGAGTAAATGCTCTGCCTGAACCCTCGTAGAACTTTGAGAAGAACTCGACGTACTGCAGACGGTTGGTATGAACATAGGTTCCGATTAAATTGATTGCTATATTGATTGTGTGACCCACAATGAATATTATTACAAAAATAACTATATTTCCGGGCATAGCCGCAAGCAAGTTTACAACGTTAGCAATTACGCCTGTAACAAGGCACAAAGCCAAAAGTCTAGAATAGGAAAGAATATCGCCAAGGTAGCCTGAAGCAGTGTTATAAAGAGCATACAGTCCTCCGCCAAGCTTTCCTAAAATATTCTTGCTGCTTCTGCCCGCTGTCAGCACAATTAAGATTGCACCGACTGCAAGAAGAATTGTTCCGTAGGGCTTGATTCTTTCGGGAACTGTGAAGATAAATGCTGCACCTGCAATTGCAAAGCCTATAACAAATATCACAACAGGTATTACATCGAAAACAGCACCAAGATAATTCTTTTCCTTTATGAGCATAAAGAATCTGATAGCAAGTCCTGCAAACAGATGAACAATACCGAAAAGCATTGAATACATCAGTAAGTCCATTGTATCATTCATCGGTTCGAGCCACAGAGCAAGGGACGGCGGATTTTCAATTCCCATAAAGTTTTTCATCACTGTAGGTATCAGATCACCGAACCAACCGCCGAAAAGAGTGCCCCAGAACACAGTTGAGATTCCGCAGTAAAGATACATATCAGCAGTCTTTTTCATACTGCCTCTGACCTTAAGCTTGTACTTTGCAAAGAGCATCGCAATTACCATCAAAAGTCCGAATCCGGCATCGGAAAGCATAAGTCCGAAAAATGCAAAATAGAAACACGACATTACGGGATTCGGGTCAACGTCCTTATTTGAGGGCGGCGAATACATATTCGTTATGCTTTCAACACCTGCAGCAAAGCTTCTGTTTTCTATGAGAACGGGAACGTCACTGTTTTCATAGTCAGGTTTACTCAGCTCCATGTGCGCCGCAAACTGACGTTCGACCTCAAATTTGACTTCATCAGCGTACTTTTCAGGTACATAACCGCAAATATAAACCGTGCTTTCAGTTACACCTGTATTTTCAACTGCTTTGTATTTTTCGGCCTGGGCTGTGTAGTAATCATAAAGGAACCGAACGGATTCATACCTGTCTTTAAAATGGTTAATCTCGTTTTCGGTATCTTCAATTTTATCCTTCAGTGCTGAAATGTTCTTTTCACACTCTTCCAAAGCTTTCTGAGGAGTCATCATAGGAAGCTTTTGGGGGCAGTAAAAACCAATTTCGGAAAGTATACTCTGAAGCTTATTACCGTGACTGTTATGACACATTAGCACTGAATTGGTAAGCATTTTTTCGGTGTGTACTATTTCAATTTCAACGTCAGTCAATTCACTGTCACGTTCTTCAATGAGAGAAAATATCCTCTCTTTTGTAAGCTGTCGTTTAAACGAGCCGACAAAAATACTCGTACTCATTGTCCTTTTTGAGCCAAGTGGAATGTCAAGACTTTTCCACGAAGAATAGTAATCTATGTTGCTTTTTTCACGGCTGATTTCTTTTTTCAGCTGAAGTATTTTGCTCTCAGCTTCTATAAGAGATTCACACACTTCAAAGATTTCTTCATTTTTATCTGAAATCAACTTGTACTCACTGTATTCGATTTCACGGTAGTCAGTAAATTTCTGAATCAGGCTTTTATTGATTTCGCAATACCTTTCAAGAATTCTGAAAGCTTTTTCGCATATTCTGCTTTTTCTCAGATACTCGTTTACTGTTTCGTCTGTTTTATATTTGATAAGCTCCTCATGAGCTGCGTCCTCTATTTCAGTAACACCCAATTTCTGAAGAAAATCCAAAAGCTTTTTGCTTTCGTTAAGATGAGCAAGTATTTCAAAATAAAGAAGTTTAGATTTTGCCATAGTACACCTCCTTTACCAAAAATGTAAGTAAATTATTTAGTGATTTCCTCGAAAATCATAGCGATTGCCTTTTCATACTGCTTTTCTGTGTCGCTGATTGATTTCTTTTCCCTCATTTCAGCCAGCTTTTCAGCCTGCTTAATAACACCGTCAGCAGTATACCTTGCATCACTTATGATAATGTTAGCTTGGCTTTTCGCCTGACTTTTTGCGTTTTCAATCATTTCATCGCATTTTTTCTTTGCATCAAGAATCATTTCTTCAGCCTTAGCCTCCGCACTCTTTTTGAGTTGTGCAGCGGCAGCTTCAGCTTTCAGAGCAGTTTTTATCATTTCTGAAGCCATAAAAACACCTCATTTGAATTTATAACAGTAAAAACAAACTGTAATAATCGTCTTTTAAAAGGCAAGTCAGTGTAGTAAGAGTCTGTTCATCAGGAGTAAATCTCATAACAAGACACGCAACAAAAAGAATTGTAAGAGCAAGAGCAATAAGAGCAAAAATCATAAGCTGCTTAATGTCGTCAATATTCTTTTTAACGGGTTTCTTCTTTTTGATTTCAGGAAGCTTTTCGTACTGTACAGACTTTCTCTTTGCCTTTTGTCTTTTGTACATCGGTATCCAATCGGGAATCTGAATTTCACTTTTAAGGTCCGGTGCAATCCACTCGTCACCGAACTCGTCGGCTAAAGGGTCCGAAAAACCACCCTCCTCATGAGTGGGAACCATAATTTCAGCTTCACCTTCTACACGCTCGGAATAGACGTCATATTTAATATTATCGTCAAAATCCGTGGTCATAAGCAATCTTTTTAAATCTGCGTACAATTCATTGGGACTTGGATATCTTTCATTTGGGTTATACGCACAAGCCTTTGAAATAATCTGCCAGAGCTTATCACTGCAAAGAACTGGTTTTTCAAACATTTCGCCTCTAACTCGTTTCGCAGTAGCTTCATTGAAAGAGTTGACGGTGAGCTTCTGAGGATAGGGCTCAACGAAAGGAAGTCTTCCTCTGTTTGTAAGCATATAAAGGATGAGACCTAAGGAGTAGGTGTCAGCGCTTTTGCTCACCTTACCTGTTTTAATGAATTCGGGAGCCATATAATACTGTGTACGCTTATAAGCAACGGAGCTTTTTGAGGGCTCGAGACAGCTGAATGAACCTAAATCGCCAAGCTTACACATACCGTTTCTGTCAAAAAGAACGTTTTCAGGCTTAAGATTCGGATAGGTATAATTGAACTCTCTGCACTTAATAAGACCTCTGCAAATTGAAATGCCAAGTCTTACAGTTTCTTCATAAGTGAAAGAGAACTCATCAAGAAGCTGCGAAAGTGAACGCATTTCCTGAAGCTTGATAAGAATAAGCTTTCCTTTGTTATCGCTCGCATCACGTACTTCCAGAGCTTCATAATTTACAATGTGTCTGCCCTTGTCGAGCTTTTTAACAGTAATAATGTTACGCTTGATTTTTCTGATAATGTCATCATAGTTAAGACCTGAAGCAGAGTCGGTTTCGGTATTTGTAAATACTCTCTCGTTTCTGTTTTCGCCAAGTCTGATTATTTTAAGTATTGAATTCTCTCTTACACCGTCAGGTCTGATTCTGTATATGCTGAAAACTTTTCCGTCGGTGCCTGAGCCTATCTGCTTGTCAGTATACCATTCACCGAATACGGGATTTAATGAATTTGACATATTAACTACTCCTTATTTCTAAAACTTACCCATAATTTGAAGCTATATTTGATCTTCTGCGAATGAATATAAAACTTTTCAGATTATTATACCACACTTTTCCATAAATTGTCACCCTATTTTACGAGATTTTTTAATTAAATATTTTTTCTCTTATATTGACATTCTCACCTTAAAATATTACAATAAGTGTGTAATAAGTTTAGTGAGGTATATTATTATGAACGAAGAATTCGGACCCGATATTGTAAGCGTAACAGACGAAGACGGAGTTGAGCATATTTTTGAAGAGCTTGACCGCATTGAAACTGACGACGGCAACAGATACGTTGCATTGCTTCCCGTAATTGATGATGAAGAAGAAATTCTCGATTCAGACGGCGATGTCTTTATTCTCAAGGTCATTGAAGAAAACGGTGAAACTTTCCTTGTGCAGATTGATGACGAGAAGGAATTCAACGAAATCGGCAATATTTTTGAGGACAGACTTATTGAAAAATACGAAAGTGAAGAATAATTCTCCGCTCAGATGAAAAACTAAATATTATCCTGCTGTGTTCGATAATTATGATAGTTATAACCCAACACGTATTTAAACGGAGAGATGCTTTGTCAGCGGATTGCAGACCTCCCGCTTTTGCGGACGAAGGGAGCGTGAACCTGACTCGCTATCACCACCCTGCTTTGAGGCAGGTTATATACATCATTTCCGGCACGGCGGGACTTTATTATGCGAAAAAACCACCAATTTAACTTAAATAATCGGTGGCTCTTTTTATCCTAAAGCAACATCAAGGCTCATCATCAGCATAAATCCGAAGAAGAAAGCAACAACTCCACCGCTGAATAAACTTTTATCGGAGAACTCAGGAACAAGCTCTTTTAGTACAACGTAAATCATAGCCCCTGCGGCAAAAGAAAGCATAAAAGGAAGAATCGGTACAATAAGTCCCGAGAGAAGCACTGTAACAATTACAAAAATCGGTTCAACTACGCCTGACAGCACACCTTTAGTAAAAGCTTTCAGTCTGCTTTTTCCGGTATCAGGCATCGAAACAATTGCTCCCTCAGGTACATTCTGAATCGCAATACCGATACTGAGCATTAAAGCACTGAGTGCCATCTCTTCTTCTTTACTGTAAACATAGGCTGCATAGGCAGCACCGATTGCCATCCCCTCGGGAATATTATGAAGAGTAACCGCAAAGTAAAGAAGGTTTTCTTTTTTTCTGTTAATCTCCACAATGCGTTTTTCAACAAACGAATCTGAAAACAAGAGCATCAAACCACCTACTGAAAGCCCGATACACGGCATTATAAAGCTGAATCTGCCAAGACTACTATCAGAATAATCAATCGCCGGTATAATAAGGCTCCAAACAGATGCTGCTACCATCACCCCGCCTGCAAAGCCGGAAAGAACTGCACTGATTTTTTCGGTTGTTTTTTTTGGCGAAACAAAAGAAATAAGCGCACCCATACCCGTACCCAAGAGAGGGATAATTGCACCTAAAAGAATGTTATAAAGCAAAGAAATCACTCCCCTTTTCAGTGTATGAGGGAGTGATTTTTTCTGTTACTGTTTAATTTTATCGATTCTTCTGAGCAGATTCACCATAGGAATCACAAGAAAACCTGCCACTAAATTTGAAATGCCGTGAACAGTATCAAAAATACTTCCTGCAGCTATCCAGGCTATCATACCTTTAAAATCAAGACCGAACATTATTGCCTGAGCAGGTGCGTACAAGATACCGAAAAGAAAACCGTGCAAGCTGCAGACAACCGCATAAACAAAGGGGGCTATCTTCCCGGGTAATTTTCTTGGAACAAGCATCGTTGCGCCCCAAAGTATAGTCCAGATGTAGAGATATGGCACCCACCAGCCGTTGAAACCGTTGAGTATACCTGTAAGAAATACGAAAACGTAAATCGGAACCAATGCTTTTTTTCTGTAATGTACTGTAAAAGCAACTATGAACATACCGAGAAGGTGAATGTTCGGTGCCCATTCAAGTATCAACTTTGAGCAGTACATTATTGCTCCAAGCATTGAAAATACAGCGATTTCGTAAACAGACAGTTGATTTTTAGTATTACGACTTTGTATATCTGAGTTCATAAACATCACCGTCTAGAAGCTCTGTCATATCAACGCCAACACTCATTAAATTACCGTCTTTATCAAGGAAGCCCCAATAAGCGCCGTCTTCCTCATAAACCGCTTTAATTCCGTTTACATGGCTGATGTAAAGCCCATATGCACCGTCACTGCCTTCGACAACTCCGTTTTCCAAAAGAGCTTCGCCAACAGTTTCTGCATCAGATTTTATTGTGATAACAATGCTTTTTTCTTCAGCAGTTACCTTTATTCCGAGAGTTTTTGCACCTTCGCCAAGCTCAGTGTCTTCCTGATAGACAGCACTGCTCCAAAGACTCGTTTCAGGGGTTTCGGGTGTGTTCCCGCAAGATGCAAAAGCAAACATTAAAGTAAGCATAAGTAAAACTGCGGTGATTTTTCTTGTGTTCTGTTTCATTTTTGTCCTTCTTTCGTATTTATTAACAAAAGAGCAACACAAAAGCACCCTTCAGAAAAGGATGCTTAAACACAAGTACTGTCAGCATTCCCCTTCACTTTGCCCAAGGGTAGTTTTGCAAATCACAGAAAAACAAGCATTCCGACTTATGCAAAGTGCAATTACGGCAATGGCTGTTGCCACGGACTTACACCGTGTTTCCTTATTTTTCTGCGGCTATTCTTTTATTATTTATATAGTAACACAGTAAATTTTACTTGTCAACAAAAATCAAGCCTTCAAAACAGTTAAAATATTAATAACAATTATTTACAAATGTTGATTAAACTTCCAAAGTATGCTATATTGAACAACGGTGATGAAATTGGAAAAGAATTATAAATGGTACAAATTAGATACAGCGGCAAATATGTTTGCCTCAATTCAGGGAAAAGAAACTTCTCGTGTTTTCAGAATTTCTTATGTTCTTAAAGACGAAAACATTAAACCTGAGATTTTAGAAAAAGCTGTTCAAGATGTTATGAAACGTTTTCCCACCTTCAGTTCAAGGTGCAAAAAAGGCTTTTTCTGGGCTTATCTTGAGCATACAGATGTTATGCCTGTAGTCAAGGAAGAATGCGAAATGCCCGCTGCAGTTCAGTGTCACAGCAGAAACGGCGGACCTGAGCTTAGAGTGCTTTACTATAAACGCAGAATCTCTGTTGAAATCGCGCACGTTCTTACTGATGGTGACGGTGCATTTGAGTTCACAAAGTCACTTGTTGCACACTACCTTAACCTACACTTTGAAACAGATTATAAAGACGAAACCGTTATTTCAACAAAGTCAGAGATTTCTGCAGAAGAAACTGAAAATGCTTATAAAAGATATCATAACGGCAAAGCCGAAAAAACGGCTGAGCTAAAAGATACCTATGCTTTTTCTGAAAAGCTCAACAATGATTACGTTAAAGCGGTTTCGGGAATTATACCCGTAAGCGATCTAAAAGATCATTCTAAAAAGCTTGGAGTTACTGTTACAGAATATCTCTGTGCTGCAGGTATTCTCGCCGTAATCAGAGCAGAAAAAGAGCCTATTAATAAATTTGTGCGTATTTCCGTACCAATAAATTTAAGACGTGATTTCCCGTCAAAGACACTCAGAAATTTTGCTTGCGACACAACCCTCAGCTTTAATCCCGACGGCAGAAACGACTACACCTTTGAAGAAGTTATTTCTGCAGTCAGAGGAGAGCTAAAAAAGAGTGTCAACAAAGAAAAGCTTCAGAATTTCATTAACGGTACATATTCAAAAACAATCAATCCGGTTTTAAGAATTGTCCCTTATCTTATCAAGCAGCCCGTTCTCAATTCAGGACAGATTAAGTCTCATAGAAACGATATGACTCTTATTATCTCAAACGTAGGAGTTATAAATCTGCCTACCTGGATTAGTGAAAAAATTGAACGTGTTGATATTATCAGCGGTAACGGCTCAGTTTACGGCTTACCGATTCTTTCAACCTGCGCAACCGTTGGTGACTATCTTAACATTTGCTTTACTCAGTGTCATGAGAACACTGCTTTCTGCAGAGAGTATTTCAGAATAATTACAACAGACGGTGTAAGGGTCAGAGTTGAAACCTCAGACGGAAACGGTTACAACGAAAGTGAAGCAAACAACGAAGGTAAACGTTGTAAAGAATGTAATATTGACCTTGGTGAGGAATACACGGTATGTCCCCTCTGCAAAGCGAAAGCCGAAAACAGTAAAAAGACAATAGACGGTCTTAAAACTGCTCCCTATCCCCTTACCTTTGAAAAGCCCGATCACAGTTGGAACAATTATAAAAGCATCCCCCTTTCAATGGAAAAAATCAAAGCATATTTCAGCGTATAATTTTAACGCAGTACGTAAGGAAATTTCCCAATGTACTGCGTTTTTTATAGACAAAAAATGAAAAGAGAGTTATAATAGCATTATCAATATATTAATAAGAGGAAAAACTATGGAAAATTTAGAAAAAGCCGAACTTTTTGAGCGTACGCCCGTTCCAAAGGCGGTTATGAAAATGTCCGTTCCAACGGTCATAACATCATTAGTAATGGTTATATACAATCTGGCTGACACCTTCTTTGTAGGTATGCTCAATGACCCCATACAGAATGCTGCAGTTACCCTTGCAGGGCCGGTACTCCTTGCATTTAACGCAGTCAACAACCTTTTCGGTGTGGGCTCGTCGAGTATGATGAGCAGAGCTTTAGGCGCAAAGGATTACGAAACTGCAAAACGAACTTCTGCTTTCGGACTTTACTGTTCAATTCTTGCGGGTTTGCTTTTTTCCCTTGCTATAACTGTATTCAAAAGTCCCGCTCTCGCTCTTCTCGGTGCAGACGAAGAAACAGCAACAGCAACGGCAAATTATCTGCTCTGGACAGTTACCTGCGGCGCGGCACCTTCAATTCTGAACGTTGTAATGGCTTACATGGTACGCTCTGAAGGGTCATCACTTCACGCAAGTATAGGCACTATGAGTGGCTGCATACTAAATATTATTCTTGACCCCATTTTCATCATGCCTTGGGGACTGGGGATGGGTGCTGCAGGTGCAGGCCTTGCAACCTTTATTTCAAACTGCGTTGCTTCCTTATATTTTATTATTCTTGTTACTGTCAGAAGCAAGAAAACCTTTGTTTGCCTGAATCCGAAGAAATTTACATTCAGAAAGAAAATTGTATTCGGCGTATTCGCTGTAGGTGTTCCTGCTTCAATTCAGAATCTTCTTAATGTTACGGGAATGACTATTCTCAATAACTTCACTGCTGATTTCAACTCTGATGCAGTTGCTGCGATGGGTATTGCACATAAGCTAAATATGATCCCCTTGCAGGTTGCCCTCGGAATCTCTCAGGGTATTATGCCTCTTATCAGCTACAACTTTTCTTCTAAGAATTACGGGCGAATGAAATCATTTATACTGTTTACTACAAAAATCGTACTCGGACTTATGTCCGTTGTTACCATTATCTACTTTATCTTTTCAAAGAATCTTTCCATGCTGTTCATCGACAACGAAAGCGTTGTTAACTATTCGTCAGCATTTCTCAGAGGAATGTGCCTTTCTCTTCCGTTCCTTTGCATGGACTTTATGGCAGTTGGCATTTTTCAATCCTGTGGTATGGGCAAAAAGTCGCTTATATTTGCAATTCTCAGAAAAATCGTATTTGAAATTCCCGCAATATATATCCTTAACCATTTCTTCCCACTTTACGGTCTTGCATATGCTCAGACCTCAGCTGAAATCATTCTTTCAATAATAGCCGTAATCGTTCTTCTGAATATGTTCAGGAAGTTAAAATCAGAAAGCCCTACGCATGAGGTGTAAAACATGGAAAGAAAAGTAGTAATAATAACGGGTGCGAGCTCCGGAATTGGCAAAGAAACCGCAATTATCCTTGCACAAAAAGGTTATGCAGTTTACGACTTCAGCCGCAGAGATATTTCTGTTGAAAACATCAATCACATTAAAGTGGATGTTACTGATGAAGAAAATGTTAAAAAAGCGGTCAGTGTGGTTTTTGAAAAAGAAAACAGAATCGATATTGTTATAAATTGTGCCGGCTATGGCATTTCAGGTGCAGTTGAATTTACTGAAACCAAAGATGCGCAAATGCAGTTTAACGTAAACTTTTTCGGCACTGTCAATGTAAACAAGGCAGTTATTCCTTACATGAGAAAACAAAGATGTGGCAGAATAGTCAATATAAGCTCTGTCGCAGCTGTTGCGCACATACCCTTCCAGACCTACTACTCTGCATCAAAAGCTGCGCTTGAATCCTACACTAATGCACTTGCAAACGAAGTAAGACCCTTTGGAATAAGTGTAACAGCTGTTGCTCCCGGAGACATCTGTACTGATTTTACAAAAGCCAGACAGAAATCCTTTGACGGTGATGATATTTATGAAGGCAGAATTTCACGAAGCGTAAGCAGTATGGAAAAAGACGAAGAAAAAGGAATGAGTTCTGAAAAGGCTGCTGAATATATAGTAAAAATTGCACTCAGAAAAAATGTCAAGCCTGTATATGCAATCGGTTTACAGTATAAGTTTCTCAGCGTACTTTGCAAAATCTTCCCCTGCTCTTTCAGAAACCGTATAGTAGGTATGCTTTACGCAAAATAAATATAAATAGACCTGCAGTAGAAAACTCTCTGCAGGTTATTTTTATGCTTCTTGAACCCACTGCAAATCCTTTGCAGGTATAACTACATAATTATTGGCACCTTCACCGACTCTCATAATCACATTTTCGATACCGGCTTGAATAATAGTTCTTGCGCAAACCGGACAAGGCTTTGCCTTATGCACGGAGTTATCCTCAGGATTTATACCTGCAAGGTACAAATCAGCACCGATAGTCTGCTGACGTGAACAATTAAGCAGTGCGTTAGCTTCTGCGTGAATTGCGCGGCAAATTCCGTAACCCTCGCCCTGATGCATATTCTGTTCAATTCTGGGACATCTTCCGATATCAAAACAGCTGTCAAAGCCTCGAGGTGCACCATTATACCCGGTTGATACAACAGCATCATCTTTAACAATAACTGCACCGTATTTACGTTTTAAACATGTGCTTCTATGAGCAAAAACCTCTGCACAGTTCAGGTATGCATCTGTTTTCGAGATACGCTCACCGTTTTCCGGAGTAACCATAATTCCACCTCATTACAATTTTCTTAATTATATCATATCAAGATAATTTTATCAAGCGAACAGATAATTGAAAAAAACAACAGACATAGAGGAATATCTGAGTTTAAAAAGAAATATCTGTTTTTGTTTTTATGGGCAAAAAAACAAAAACCGTATCTACTACTTGTTTTTTTCTTATCTTAGGATATAATTTAAAATGGCATATCAAAATTCATATTATAAGGAGACAAGGTGCAGTGGAGTTTAAAACTATTTTTGGTCCGGGCACAGGCGGGCCGTCCGATTTCTACAGAATTCCATCTATTGTAACAACAAAAACAGGTGTAGTGGTTGCTTGTGCAGATGCCAGATACTACACCGGAAAGGATAATCCCAACAGAATAGACAAGGTTGTCAGAAGAAGCTTCGATTCCGGTGAAACATGGAGCGACTATATTATTGCCGTTGAGGAGTTCGGTCAGGAAAAAATGAAAGCCTCGGCTGCCATTGATCCGATACTTACTTATGTTCCCGAAACCGGAAGAATATATATGCATTACTGTCACACTCCGGCGGAAATAGGTATACTCAACTGTAAAAGAGGTATCGGTGAAACGCCTCAAGGCGAAAAGATCGTTGAAGGTAAATGCGGTAAAAAATACATACTTAAAGGCGACAGTCTTTACACGAAAAACGGAAAAAAAACCGATTTCAGAGTTGCCGATGACGGCAGTGTAACAAAAGACTCAAAACCCGTAGGAAATCTTTTCACTTCAACGGATTACCGAGAGTTCGGCACATCAACTCTTATGATGTGCTACAGTGACGATGACGGACTCACTTGGTCAAAGCCTGTGTCACTGAATACACAGATAAAGAAAAAATATATGAGCTTTATCGGTCCCGGCCCCGGTTGCGGAATAGTAATCAAGAACGGCAAATACAAAGGAAGAATAGTAGTTCCTGTTTACTACGGCACACGCAAATGGCCTCTTTGCCTTTCCTGCTGCGTGATTTACAGTGACGATAACGGACTTAGCTGGTCTCTCGGTGAAACTCCGAATAATACGAGGAAAATTCACGGATTCAAAGCTAACCATTTTCTTATTACCCAAAGCAAAATGCTAACTGAATCACAAGTTATTGAGCAGAGTGACGGTACTCTTAAATATTTTATGAGAAATCATGAGAAAAGGAAAAGTGTCGCTGTAGCTTACAGTAAAAGCGGTGGCGAAAGCTGGGAAAATTTCAGATTTGACGATAATCTCCCACAGCCTATATGTCAGTCGTCTGTAATCAAAATTGAAAATGCAGACAAGCCTTATGTCGTTTTTTTGAATCCTGCAAGCAGAAAAGGCAGGATGTGCGGAACTGTCAGATTGTCTGAAGACGACGGCGAAACCTTTAAGTACAGCCGTGTGCTTAAAGAGGATGATTTTGTTTACAGCTCCATTACTTTATTGCCTGACGGTAACATCGGTGCTTTGTTTGAACCGAATCAGGAATGTAAGGATATTATTTTCACAAAATTTAGCCTTGATTGGATCAAGGGTATTTGATAAAAATGGAAGGAATGAATTAATATGGAAAAAATCATGAGTATTCTCAGGGATGTTCGGTTATATTGGAATATCCCTAAAAAAGGTAAGTACATTACCTTCAAGGAAATAGCTGCTTATTGCGGCGGCGGTATCGGTGCCTATGCTCTTACAATGATAGGTAATGCTTGTATCCTCTCTACAAACAATACCTTGCTTTCGAGTACTTTAGGTATCAACCCTACCGATATGTACATTATGTATGTTATCGCAGTACTTGCCAATATCCCTCTTACGGGAATCAGAGCTAACATAATTGATAACACAAGAAATAAAGCAGGTAAATACAGACCTTACATTGTAACAATGGCTATACCGACTGCGATCATTTGTCTTGCAACAGTCTGGTTCCCCTATGATAAGCTGTCACTTATTGTAGGTGAAGGTATGATTTTCGGCGAAACAAGAGCTTATGTTGCAAAATGTGCTCTTATAATGCTTTTCAACTTCCTGCTGCACTTCTGTTTCTATTTCTTCTACGATTCATACGAGAATCTTATTCATGTTCTTTCACCCAACTCTCAGGAGCGTGCAGAGGTTGCTTCTATCAAGAGCGTTGTTTACTCCTTTGCTCCCACAGTTGTTAATCTCTTTACTCCTATTATTGCAAAAAATATTTTCCACACAAACACAACAGATATTCGTGTTTACAGACTTCTTTATCCCATCCTTACAGTTCTCGGTATTCTTCTTTGCATCATTGTTTATAAGCATACAGAAGAAAAAATCGTTCAGGCTAAATCTCATGTTGTTCACATCAAATTCAGTGATGCACTGCGCGCCGTAGCCAAGAACAAGTATTTCTGGATTATATCTCTTGCTTCCTGGATCGGCTTCCTTGAGTCCGCATATTCAAATATTCTCGCATGGCTTTACAACTACGGCGGTGCCTGCAACGGTAACGAGTACGGTCTTATAGTGACAGTTTACGGTAATGCATCTCTCTGGGGTATGATTCTTGCTCCCTTCTGCATTAAGCGTTGGGGTAAAAAGGCAGTTCTGATTGTCACCAATCTGTTTAACGTATTGTTCATTCTTATGATGTACCCCTTCCTTTCCGAAATAAAGAACGGTACAATCTGGCTTGTTATGGGATGCCTTTATATGAACGCACTCGTAGGCTCCTTTGCCCGTATACTCAACCCCTCAATCCAGGCTGACATCCGTGATTATCAGCAGTATAAGACAGGCGAAAGAATTGACGGTATGTTCTCAGCGGTTACCACCATCGGTACGGTTATCGCACTTGCAACATCATCAGTTCTTCCCTACATTTACGAAAAAGGCGGTATCACTAAAACAAACGCTGCCGCTGTAACCTCTAATCCCACTATTCTTTCAAGAGTGCTCGGTGACGGAAAAACCGTCGGACAGATTCTTGCCGATCAGCTTGCAAACGGTCAGGATAACTACACAAACGCTTATTCGGCCCTCTATGATCCCGATATTCTTCTGAGTCTTCTCAAGGTATTGGTTCTTGTTGCTGCTTTCGGTGCATTTATGAACGTACTTCCCTTCTTCGCTTATGACTTCAATGAAATCAAGCAGAAGTCTGTTGTTCGTGTTCTTAAGGTCAGAGCTTTATTTGAGGACTACGGAAACGGCATTACAAATGACAGCGCCCTTGTTGAGGGTATTGATATTATCCGCAACGCAAGAGAAATGGCTGTTGCCGAGCTCAAGTCAGTTGATAAAAAGACATACAAAGCAGCTTTGAAAAATAGCGAAGATAAAAAAGCAGTAAAGAAGGCCTACAAGGCTGACCTTGCTTTCAATGATGAAATCACCATTTCAAAATTTGTCTGCGAAGAGCTTGACAAATTCTCTTCACCGATGGTTCAGCGTCAGGTTGCAGATTGTAATGCAATTTATGCAGCGGGTCTTCAGGGCCTTATTAACGCAGATATTCACGAGCTCAAGGCTGAGCTCAAGGCTGCCCGTGCATTAAGCAAAAACAATGCAGGTGAAAAAGAATACCGCACATTTGCTATTGATATGGCTAAAAACAAGATTGCTTCTTATAAGACAATTAAGAAGTACTATAAGGATACAGACGAAATTGTTAAGCCCGATTTCCAGGTTCTTGAAAGCTATTACGACCGAGAAGAGAAAATCGACGAAACTATCAAGGCTCTTTATATCGAAGAGAAAAAGGCTACCAAGGAAAGAAAAGCTGAAATCAAGGCTACTGTTAAGGAATTATCTAAAGAAAAGTCAGCGCTTAAGAAAACCATCAGCGCCGAGATGGATAAGCACGCTAACTTCAACCGCATTGCTAAGCCTGTAATTGTTGCTGAAAAGCTTGTAAAGCAGAGAGAAAATTACACTCACTTAGACGACATTGCCGAGAGGTACGAAGAAGCTAAAAAGAGAAGCGAGGAAGAGCTTGCAGCAAGAATGGCTGAGCAGAAGCGTATTGAAGCTGAAAAGCAGGCACAAAAAGAAAAAAGACTTGCTGAAAAATCAGCAAAGAAATAATTGATACTTAGCTCAAGCTGCAATAGCTGATAAGAATTTATTCGTAAACAAATCATAAGGAGAGTACCTATGAATCGATGAATGTGTGCAGGATATTCTGAGATACCATGTAAAGCCTAAGCTGGGCCGCACACTTGAAAGTGTGGGTCTTGACGGTACTCCCCGCCTTGATGTCACTGAGGGCAGAGTGGTTAACCCGGGGCATGATATTGAATGCAGCTGGTTTCTTATGGAAAGAGCCAAAGCTACAAACAATGAGACTCTTTTCTCAAAAGCTGTAGAAATCTTCGATATGGCTTTTGAGAAAGGCTGGGATAAGGAATATGAGGGTATCCTCTATTTCTTCGATTGTCTCGGCAATCCTCCGGAGGCTTACGAACACGATATGAAGCTTTGGTGGCCCCACAACGAAGCCCTTATTGCTTCGCTTATGATTTATAAAGAAACCAATAACGAAAAATATCTCGGTATATTTGAACAGATACTCAACTACTGTAAAAAGACTTTTGCTTCGGCTCCCTGCGGTGAGTGGTACGGCTATTTAAGAAGAGACGGAAAAACCGTCTCTTCCCGCTTACATCGGTTCCACATTCAAAGGACCTTTCCATGTGCCCAGATGTCTTATTATGGTTGATAAAATGATAGAAGAAATAGAAAGAGGTAAATAAAAATGAGTCTTGAAAAGTATAAGGGTATAATTCCCGCATTCTATGCCTGCTATGATGATGAGGGCAACATTTCTAAGGAAAGAACAATCGCTCTTACAGAGTTCCTTATGGAAAAAGGAGTAAAGGGACTTTATGTAGGTGGCTCCTCAGGTGAATGTATTTATCACAGTGTGCAGGACAGAAAGGAAACTCTCGAGGCAGTTATGGAAGCTGCAAAGGGTAAAATCACTATTATTGCACATGTTGCATGTAACAACACAAAGGATAGCTGTGAGCTTGCACGCCACGCTGAAAGCCTCGGTGTTGATGCTATTGCAACAATTCCTCCTATCTATTTCCGTCTCCCCGAAAAAGCAATAGCTAAATATTGGAATGATATTTCAGCAGCAGCTCCCAACACAGACTATATTATTTATAACATTCCTCAGCTTGCAGGTGTTGCACTCACTCCCTCACTTTTTGATGAAATGCTCAAAAATCCCAGAGTTGTTGGCGTTAAAAACTCCTCAATGCCCATTCAGGATATTCAGATGTTCGTCCGTCAGGCAAAAATGAGAGGCAGAGATATAGTTGTTTTCAACGGACCTGATGAGCAGTTTGTAGGCGGCAGACTTATCGGTGCAGAGGGCGGTATCGGCGGCACCTACGGTGTAATGCCCGAGGTTTATATCAAGCTTGATGAGCTTATCAAAAAGGGTGAGTTCGAAAAGGCAAGAGAGCTTCAGGATGCAGCAAATGAGGTTACATACACAATGTGCTCTGCAAAAGGCAATATGTATGCTGTTGCTAAGGCTGTGCTGAAAATGCGTACCGGCAAAGATTTCGGTTCTGTAAGAGCACCCCTTTTACCTCTCGAGCAGGGCGACGAAAAGATCGTTGAGGAAGCATATAAACTCGTAGAAAAAGCTCTTAGCTTATAAAAAAGACGATGGAAAAGATACAGATAAAAAAAGACAGCAAAATACTCTTTATCGGAGACAGTATTACCGATGTAAAGTTCAACAGGCGTAAAAGATTTACAATCAAAGGTGAAAATGTTTATGCTTTACAGCTGAAAAAGAGATTTAAAAAATACAGCAAAAATATTAAGGTTGAAATTAAAGGCATTGCAAGTAATCGTACATATCATGTTTACGACAGGCTTACATCTGACTGCATAAGCTTAAAGCCTGATGTTGTCATTATGCTGATTGGTGTCAATGATGCCTGGGAAAATTATGTTCCCGAAAAGTATCCCCCTCTTCTTCGCCCTATGGAGCCGCATATTCGTGAGGTCTACAGAAGATTGAGGACGGAACTGCCGAACACGCAGATTTTATATCTGATGCCCTTTTTAATTGATGCTGTAGAAGAGAAATTCCCCTACCATAAAACGCTTGACGAATTCCGTGAAGTGCTCAAAAGAATTGCACTTGAACACGGTGCAACGGTACTTGATTTACAAGAGGTTTTTTATCAGGCTCAAAAAAGCATTGAACCGGAAAAGCTAGCCGTTGACGGTATTCATCCTACAAATCTTGGTCACAAGGTAATGGCTGATGCAATAGAAAAAGTGCTTGAATTCGAATAAATAGTAACCCCCCGGCTGAGCCGGGGGTTCTTCATATGCGGGCGAAGCCCTATGTTACTGGCATCGCCTCAAGGCGTACCCTACGACTACCAAATGCAAAAGATTGTTACTTGTTACCCGTAAACGGGTCTATGTATTC
>JBGVGM010000160.1:0-7948 GCA_045121655.1 Acutalibacteraceae bacterium
TACTTCAACAGCTGCGTTGCGGCTGTTAACTGCATCGTCGCCGAAGCGCTCGCAGTGCGAGAAGAAGCGAGGTGAGGATGGCGCAGCGGTCAAAATCGCTCGGCGCTCCAAGCCGGCAAGCGATTTTGGGCACCGCAAGAGTAAAGTCACAGGTTCGAGCGATTACTCCCTCAGTCAAAATCTTCGATTTTGCCAGCTTCCTCATCAGGAGAGCTTCTCTTGGATAATTGACGTAGTTTAAATGGTTCAAAGTATTCTAAAGACAAAATTATTGATTATTATTCCTATGATACCAACCCATACACTCAATATTGACTTTTGACTGCAATAATGTTATACTGAGAAAAAGTCAGGAGCGTATTTCGTATACTATTATATATAGTATAACCGTTCCTTGCCTGACAGGAGGAAATATAATGTCAACATTAAACACTGTAAAATTTGAAACTAAACGTAAAAATCTTTATCTGCGTGTTGCCATGGGCCACTTTGCAACAAGCAACTGCCACAGCAACTATTACATTGATGTTGTTTCGCAGAAGGCTCGTATTTCAGAAGCAAGAGCTGTTGCTGAAGAACTGAGCACATACTATTACGCTGACACCGTGGTTGATACCATTCTGTGTCTCGACGGCACTGAAGTAATCGGCGCTTGTCTCGCAGACTGCCTTACAAAATCTGATATTATAAACCTTAATGCTCACAAATCAATGTACGTTGTTACACCCGAAATCACAAGTGGTAACCAGTTCATTTTCCGTGACAATATTATTCCGATGATCAAGGGCAAAAATGTTATGATACTTGCGGTTTCTGTTGCTTCAGGTAAAACTGCACTATCTGCAGTTGATGCTGTTAAGTATTACGGCGGTAAGGTTGCAGGTGTTTCAGCAATTTTCTCAACAGCTAAACAATGCGGTGGCTTCCCTGTACGTTCTGTATTTGATCCCAATGACCTTGACGGTTACGAAAGCCACCCGGCTCACGAGTGCCCCTTATGTAAAGCAGGCGTTAAACTTGATGCGCTTATCAACAGCTACGGTTTCTCAAAATTATAAGATTCAGTTTATGTATCACCCGTTCAGAGAAAAGCTCTGAACGGGTTTTTATAATCTTCACGTACAGCTAAGCCTGAAAATGGTTGAAAAAACATTTTGCAGAAGCAGATTGATGCAATGAAAGTATCGTTTGAAAAAATTCCATTAAACAGAAACTGAATTTTTTGAGAAATTTATTGGTCAAAAAGGATAATAAAAGGGAGAAAACATAGAAAATGAGCATTTTAAATTGCTCAAACTGCAACTGACGGAGCAATAATAAAGAAAGGTGCTATAAGTCAGGGAGCAAAACTGTGTAAAGTCTGCAGTTTTACACACACTACATCTGAATTTGTTGAAAACTGTCGACACAAGATGTTGAGTTTTGCAAGTTTTCAACATTTCTTTCCACAATGGCGAAAAGTTTTCCACACAAGCGATTTTACAGGTGCATCTGTAAAGATATTGACTTTACAGATAGATACTGAGGTTTGCAAAAAGAGACAGTAAGACTTGCGTATAACGGTGAGTTGTGATAGAATGTGTGAGTATAAATTCGTTAAGAGGTGATTATATGCAGAGGTTGAAAAATGCATTTTACGAGCATAGATTCGGGCTGTTTTTCTTTGGAATTTTTATGGTGTTCGGGTTTGTAATGCTGGATAGCATGAGAATAGTTGAAGACCATGGGGTTGCATATTCTTTTTATTGCGTCGATTTTTCAATTGGTTTTTGTACTAAAATATTACCGGGTGCGATTTATAATTTTTTGTTCGGAAAATATACTGAAACCGCTATAACGATTTATGTAAAGAGTCTGATAATTCTTGTTTTTCTTGCCATAGCTTTTTTGTTTGAAGCAATATTAAAGAACAGCAAATCAGATGTTAGAAAAGAGCGTTTTTTCTTTCTGTGTTTTGCAGCAGCAACTATTTGCTATTTCTTTTTTAAAGCAGGGTTGGTATATTTACTCGATTTTCATTGGATTATAGCTGCACTACTTTTTATTATATGTATCTCAAACAAGCGACTGTATATTTTTATTCCGCTGACATTCCTTTATGCAATATTGACACACTATGTATCTTTAATATGTTACGTAGCGGTATGTCTGATTATTGTTCTTTATAAGGTCTAGAAAACACAGGATAAAAAAAGTATATGCTCTACGGAATATTGATTCTGTCGCTCGCACTGGTAGGCGGTACATTTATTTACATGCTTCTTTTTGAGCTGGACAATATAAAAATCTCTTATCCACAATTTATTAGTCTGCTTGAAAACAGAGGTGTCGGTCAATTAGAATATTATAAGTTCGCATTTTTCAGAGAATCAGTTGAGGATGTATTTGAAGATTACTATACTGAGGAAATAAAAGGCCTGATTGAAAATATCGATATGAATCAGTCGCCAATTAAGATTTTGATTGACACAGTCCATCAGCAGCTAGTAATTAATCTTTATCTGGCGGACCATGAAGCATATCTGCCGAAACTGGTTGTTTTTTTGCCGGGCATAGGTTTTATGACGGATAGTCTAGTTAAAAATATGAAAGGAAGAAAAGTTTTTGAAAAGCTTATTTATCTTTCAGGTATAGTGTTGTTTTTGTTTGTGTGCTTTTTTGGTTTATTATTCTCAACTGATACTATCAGATGGATTGGAAACGCAGTATTGACGTTCACAATCTTCAGTTTGTTTATGTTATTTTATAGCGAAAGCAACAACGGGAAAACGCTGACAAGTATATCAAAATTGCCGGACGGAGTATATTACAGCTATCTTGCATTATGCTTCTTGATTCCGGTAATGTAACAAAGAATGAGGTGTGGAATGAAAAACTTAAAAATAAAAGATGTTCTACTTTATGTAATGCTGATATTGATATGTATCTTCCCGGGGCTGGTTAAAAGCTTCAGAACCGAACACACTGTTTTTGCTTTGTTTTTTCTTATTGATTCAGCGATTCTTGCTTTTGTTAAAAATATAAAATTAAAAAGTATTGCAGTAGCCTTGATTACAGCGGGAGTAAGCATATACAGATATGAATATCTGATATTGTATGTCCCTGTTATGTGTCTGATGGTGATGTACTGCGGTCTGTATGACAACAATAAAAACGCGGATAAGATAATTGAAACCTGTAATACTGTTTACAGCGCTGCTGCTGTTTTCAAAATATTTTACATTGTGTTTCTTTCAACGAAAGCCACAAGGCAAATCACATATATATGGAGATCTTACACAACCGTTGTGGCAACACTTGTCATTTTCTTCCTGGTGCTGTTGGTTACTAATTCAAAAACAATAACAAAGGATAAAAAGAAGAAGCTGTCTAAGTTCAAAATGTTCTATATAAATTCACTGGTGGGCATAATTGAAGATATGTTTATCTTTATACTCAGTAATACTGACGGAGATACTGAAATGACCCGATTCTATTTTATGCACTGGATTTCACTTGTACTGCTTATTATATTTTTCAAATCTCCGGAAACAGAACTGTTAATCAGTAAGTTCAATTCCGGTCTTGGAAGTTTTCTGAATTCAGAAAGACAGTCAAAATAAACAAATCAAAACAAAATTTTTCGTCACAAGACACAAAATTTTAATATTTTTAAATCTTTTTAATTTTTCTGTTGACTTTGTTGATTTTGAAATGATATACTGGTACTAACTAAAAGTGACTCATTATGCCTTGCTATGCCCAAAAGGCAAAAAACAGTCAGGTCAGGGACTGTGTCGGACGGGTAAAGAAGGGATAATGTCACGAAAGTTTCGTTTTAATGGTTAATTCAATGCTGTGCGGACATCAAACCATTTCAAATAATAACGAATCAATTTTTATTAAGGAGGAAAATCTTAATGAAAAAACAGTTAAAGAAAAGTTTAGCACTCTTTTTAGCAGTGCTTATGCTTATGACTTGTTGGGTGTGGGTTGCACCTGAAAAGGCAAAAGCAGGTACAGTAACACAGTACTATATGAAAATTACTACTAACGTTACCGATACCGGTAACGAAAAGGGCAGTACAATTACAATTAATTACAAGGATACTAACGGTACCGGTGACACCGGCACATTCACACAGTCTTACGGTCAGCAGGCATGGGATGGTGCGGTAACTGTTTATGAAGGTCCCATCGACGGTTGGCCCACAAGCTTCTCATGGAAGTTTGATCTTGGCGGCGGTAGAAGCGAGAACCATCGAGATATTACAGTATGGATCGGCGGTACTGCTGAAACCTGTACACATCAGATAGCATATAGCACAGGTTATAAGTTCGAAAACAAGCTTATAGGTACAGACCACCTTCAATGTAATTTGTCAATTACAGGTGAGGCTCCCAAGTTCTCAGAGGTTACATCTGTTGCAGCAATTGATGCAGGTTCACTCAACAAGCTTGCTAACGGTGCAGAAGTAACAAAAACAGCAAAGATCACCGGCGGTAAGGACCAGTACGGTGTAGTCTGGGCTGCTTCACTTCCTACAAGCGGCTTCTCATATGCACTCAAAAACGCTGAAGGCGGAGCAATCAGCACAACCTACGCTACAGTTTCAGGTACAAACTCAACTGCAACCGTGAAACTTAAAGACGATCTTCAGAAGCTTTTCCCCAATACTCCTAACGGTACAATTTATCTTCACGCTACATATAACAACGGAGCAACCGTTACAAGTAATGTTAAGTTCGATAATCCCGAATATACAATGACCTTCGATGCTAACGGCGGTAAGATCGGTGCAGATGACAGCACTGCTGCAGATACAGTTACAGTAGGCGGCGACGACAGCAAGATGTACTATGATTCAGTTATCGGCAAATCACCTGCCCACAGAGTAAAAGCCGGCATGGAATTCAAGGGCTTCTATTCAACAAAGAATGCTGACGCAACCGGTAAAACAGCATCATTCAGCGGTATAATGTTTAAAGACGGTGAAACCAAGGTTGATGCAAACGGCGACAGGACATGGTATGCAGCATGGCAGTCCTTACCGGTTACAGCAACCTTTGTAACAGCGGACAACCAGCTTATCGGTACTCTCGAGGGTCGTTATAACAACAACCTTGAAGCAACCAATATGTATAACGGTCTCAGCGGAGTTAACGCTGCTCTTAAGGAAGCGTGTGAAAACGACAGTATAAAGTGGAGCGGTAACGATCCCGTTTATCCCGTTTATACAGACGGTGCAACAACATATACATTCTCACATTGGAATATCATCAAGGCTTATGACGATTCAGTTCTTGATGGAGATACCACAACAACACTTCAGGGCGACGTAACATACCAGGCTGTTTATACCAAGGCTGATTCCGCTAAGTACAGCGTTAAGTTCTACGACGGTAACGGCAACGTTATAGACGACACTTCAAACAGGTCAGATTACAGCTTCAGAGATGACGTTATTCTTCCTTTAACTGAACCCACTAAGGCTCAGGACGACAGATACAACTACGAATTCATCGGTTGGGCTAAGAATATCGGTAAGAACTTCTATGCTGTTGACGAAAACAACAAGGATGAAAACGGTGCAGTTATTTCTTACACAGAAAAGGAAGCAGCTGAATTTACAGTAAGAGGCGACGCATCTTACGTTCCCGTATTCAGAATGGTTCCCCGTGAATACAGCGTAACATTCAATTATACTGTTGACGGTGGTGCAACCGAATCAGTAACGGTTGGCGGATATCATTGGCTTGACGGTGTTACACTTCCTGAGGAAATCAAGGATAACTACACCAAGGGCGGCTACAGATACTATATCGACGGCTGGAAGGTTGGTTCAGATGCAACCAAGCAGCAGCTTGATTCAATCGCAGTTAACGGTGACCTGAGTCTTACTGCAATATACGGTGCAGGTGAGCCCGCTAAGTATACAATCAACTTCTATGATAAGGATAAAAAGCTCCTTAACGCAGGTGCAAATATCTTTACCCATAATTCTCCTGTAACAGCTCCCGAAATTGACCAGAGAATCGACACCGAAGAATCACTCTTCACTTTTGTTGCTTTCGAGGATAAGAACGGCAACACATATTCACAGACAGCAACAGCCGACGCTGATTACTATGCTGAATATACAAGAAAAGATTATGCAGATATTCACTTCTACAACTATGACGGCACACTTCTTTACGAATTAGACGGTAAGAGAAACAGCCTCTTTGTAGGCGACCCCATTCCTGCTTATTCAAATTCTGTAACTGATGAAGAAGGTAACACAACTGAAGTTCTTCCCACAAAGGCAGAGGATGAAGTAGGTACTTACAACTTTACAGGTTGGGCTGACGATGACGGTGCTCCTGTAGTTCCCGGCACAGATAAATTCGCAGGCGACACTTACCTCTATGCTCAGTTTGATACTGTTTATAATGAATATACAGTTAAGTTCATGAACGGTGAGGAAGTATTCTCTAAAGGAACATATCACTACGGTTATCCCATTGTAATTCCCGAAGAAAAGCCATCAAAGGACTCCGACGAAACATATTATTATAGCTTCAAGGCTTGGGATCCTGACGTTTCAGAGGTTTGCTACGGTGATGCAACATACGCAGCGACCTACAGAAGTGCATACAACTATTACAAAGTTACATGGCTCAAGGATGATAAGTCTGTTCACACGGCAGCAAATTACATCTATAATGAAAAGATCCAGCAGACATCCGCTCCCGCTTCCGTTAAACTCGGTACAGCAGGTGAGGGTTACACATGGGTAATAAAGGAATGGATAAGATGTAACGCAGCAGGTGAGCCTGTTGATAATGGCGGTAACGTTGTTGATGAAGCAGGTGCAGCAAGATTTGTACGTGGTACAAGAATGGGTACAACAGAGCTCTTCTTCTATCCCACATACGTAAAGAAGGCAAATGTATATACAGTTAAGTATTACAACGCAGACGGAACAACATTCGTTGGCGAAGCAAAGATTCCTCACGGTGAGAAAATTGCAGATTACGGTGAAGATTTTGAAACTGAGGCAGTTAAGGCTGCTGATGCAAACTATCACTATATTTTCAGTAAATGGATCACACTTGAAGGTACTGCTATTGATACCGCTGTCGATGATATATCTGTTAAGGCTTACTGCACACCAGAAGAGCATAACAAGCAGATCTATGAAGTTGTAAAAGCTCCCACATGTACAGAAACCGGTGTCGTAAATATGAAGTGTGAATCCGACACCTGCGACCTTATCGAGCTCGATGTTATTGTTGAAGTAATTCCTGATGAAGGCAAACCGACCGGTCAGGTTTATGTTGGTCAGAACCTTTGGAAGGACATTGATTTTAGTTCAATCGACTATGATGATGTAGTTTACGTTGGTCCTTCAACTAACGCAATTGTAAACGCTGAAGATACAGGTTCAGTGGACGACTTCTGGAATCCTGATGGTACAATCAACAGAGGCGTTAACACAATTGACTATTATGTATCAGAGGAAGAAATTGATCCCTCAACAATTTCAGTCTGGACAAACGCTTACAGCTACAGTGCAGTGTATAACGAAGTCCTCGAATCTGTACTCTTTGATAAGGGTATCTCAGAGGATGACTATAACGATCTTGCATTTAACAGCACAAAGAAGAACGAAATTGACAACGAAGTAAAGGCAATCCTTGCTTCATACAGAGCAAACGTTACATCAAATCTCGCAGGTCTTAACCTTGTAAACGGTAATGAATATATTATCTATATCAGAGTTACAGACCGTGCACCGTCCGGCAAACCGAGCAATGTGGCATACTTCAGCACAGGTACACTTCACTACGGCTCAATTGCTCCCACAATTAATGTTACCGGCAACGGTTACGGTACAAAGTTCTGTGAAGAAGCAACATTTACAGTTACAGACGACCTTGATGGCTTCACAGTAACTCTTGACGGCGAAGCAGTAACTCTTACAGA
>JBGVGM010000161.1:0-22867 GCA_045121655.1 Acutalibacteraceae bacterium
GGTTATTACAGGGTGCATACGGGCCCCGTAATAGAAACTCCTCACCCTGAAGGAAGAAACGATTATCAGCTTTTATACATTGCTGCCGGAAAAGGATATTTCTATCTTAAAGGCAGCGAAGAGCCTACCGTGGTAACTAAAGGAAATATGGTTCTTTTCAGACCAAAGGAACCACAGGTATATTACTATTACGCCGTTGACAAAACCGAGGTTTATTGGGTGCATTTTACCGGTTGGAAGGTAGAACAGTATCTTGACAGCTATGAACTGCCAAAGGAAGAAAATGTTTTCTTTACGGGTCTTTCGCCTGATTATCCCTGGATTTATAATCAGATTATAAAAGAGCTTCAGTTGCAAAGAGCAAACTATGAAGATGTGATTAAACTGTTTATGCACCACATTTTCCTTACTATAAACAGATATATAAAAGAAGGTAAGCAAACAAAAAACGACACCATAAACGATATCGAACGAGCCGTACATTATTTTAATGAAAACTATAGTAAGCCTATTTCCGTTGAACAGTATGCAAGTGAGCACCTGATGAGTGTGAATTGGTTCATACACAGCTTTAAAAATGTTATGAAGGTACCGCCTATGCAGTACATCGTTTCTTTGCGAATCGCTGCTGCAAAGGGATACCTTGAAAACAGTAATAAAAATATAGCTGAAATAGCAGCCACTGTCGGTTATGACAATGCGCTGTATTTCAGCCGGTTGTTCAGAAAATATACGGGTATGACACCGAGTGAATATAGGAAGAAAAACAAGGTAAATTCTCAAAATAACGTCAAAAAATAATTGTAAATCATCTTTGTTTGCTTCCTTTTAGTTTATTATTTGGTTTTATGTTCATCCGTATTTGAAGCTTTCTTTGTTAAGTCAGCAAGAATATTTTTGTATAACTCATACGTGGCTTCATCGTTATGATAAACAGTAAAATAGGGATCTGTTGATAATGCTGCCAATGTGATTAATTCAAAAAACTTTTTCATTTTTAATTACCTCCGTTATAAATATTATTTAGGCAGATGCTCTCAATTTATTTTTAGGACATCTGTTTTAATTTGTACTCTTTACAGGAATCAAGCATAGCAAAAAAGTGTTCTTGCAAGGTCGTATACCGGCTCATGACTTTTAAGATTTCTTACAAAACCGAGAGAGCATATAAAGGAAATTGCATCTTTTGTGCTTCTCGGATTCCATACCTTCTTTTGAGAAACATCAACAAATTCACATCTTTCGGAATCGGCAAGATACTTAAGACGCTCATTCAATTTAGCAATTAACGAATCATTATCATAATTTTTAAGTGATACAATTGCTATATAGCAGTCTCTGCTTTCAGATTTAATTTTGCAAACAAGCTCTCTGTAAAGCTCCAAAAACTTATCCGGATTGTTTTCAAACAAATCGAGGTCGTTTTCACCGATATGAAGAAGCAATGTTTCGGGAGCAAGAGGTGCTACACTGCTTAAATAAAGCTCTGCGGCATTTGCAATGCTGAGATTTTCAAAGCTTCTGTTATAATAGTTTGAACCGAGCTCAAATGCCTGTCTTAACTCACAAAGAGGAATTTCCTTATCTTCTTTGCCGCCGAATATAACTGTTCCGCCTTTTTCTGCAAGGTCGTTGAGTGCTGAATACTTTTTAATTTCTGTCATTTTCAATCTCTCCTTATGCTTTCTTCTTGTCAAGTGTTGAATTTCTGAAATAAATTACAAGATTTAGAAGTACTATAGCAAGATTTAATACATACGCTGCGAGAACATAGTTGGTCTGTCCCGTAACAATCTTAGCTGTAATACCTGCCACATAACCTATTATTATAAGAAGTATGAAAGGCAGGCTTGTACCCTTTGCTGTTTTTGCATTGTATGCTTTGATAAGATTCATCGGCCAGGAAAAGCCGAAGCATAAAAGCATAATTGTTTCGAATATTGAACCCATATAAAATCACTCCTTTGTTTTTTGTTGAGCCAAGAATATCACATTTTTTTCTCATATACAATTATTCAAAAGTTTAAAAGAAATTTTTTTGTTTTTTTCATTTATTTTACTTTCAAAACCTTTTCAAAAGGCAAAAAATCTATTATTATTACATCATAAGCTAAAATGAAAGAAGTCTTTTATATGCCATTTAAAAGAAACAACCAAAAAAACGAGAAAGCCACTCTCGGCAATATACAAAAAATGTCTTTTCGTTTTCAGATTATACTTATCGTCACCCTTGCTTTATTTTTAGGATTTGCAGGTTCTTTTATAAATGTGCAATTTGAAACAGAGCGCCGTGACCAGAATCTTCAGAATGTGGCAGAAGCTATCGCAAAGTCACCACTCGTTGTAGAAGCAGAATACTCAAACATGGATTCCTATCCTTTACTCATAGAATATCTTGATTCTCTGTGTGATACTCTTAAAGATATCGATGTTATCTCTGTTGTAACAAAAGAAAGCACTCGTCTTTACCATTCAAACGAAGAGCTTATCGGTACGGTTTACGACGGTACAATACCTGACTTTAAAGAAAAATCACGAGATTACTATACTACTACAGACAATGGTCCGTCAGGCACGCAAAGACGAGCATATGCTGCAATATACGACGAAGAAGGCAACTATGCGGGCTTTGTTATGGCAATTATGCTTATGAAAAATATAAAAAATGAAACGATTCAAATTATACTTACCTTTATTCTTATTACTATTATAGCAATTCTGATTGAGCTTTTTATCTCTGCAGAGCTTTCAGATAAAATCAAAAAGAGTCTCTTCGGATATGAGCCTGATGTGTTTACATCAATGTTCCGTATGCGTGATAACATTCTTGAATCACTTGATGAAGGAATAGTGGCGGTTGACAAGGTAGGTAGAGTTCAGTTTATAAACAAATCGGCTGTTGAAATACTCACAACTGACGGAAAAGAAGAAGCTTTCATCGGAAAGTATGTAAGTAATTTAAGTAATACAATTCCTGCGCTTAATCCTCTTTGTGCTTCTGAAACAAGCCGTTCTGTAAGTTCAGCTTATGACAACATACTAATTGATACAATTCCAATTAAAGAAAACGATTCTGTTACCGGCACCGTTGGTATTCTTCACGACAGAAAAGAATACACAAAGCTTATGGAAGACCTCACGGGTACAAGGCATCTTGTAGATTCAATGAGAGCCAACAACCACGATTTCACTAATAAGCTTCACGTTATTCTCGGTCTGATACAGATGGAAATGTATGATGAGGCAACATCATACATTCAGAATATAACAATGGTACAGCGAGAAACCATAAGCAAGGTTATGAACTGTATAAACGAGCCTGCAATAGCCGCACTTCTTATAGGAAAAATTGCAAGAGCTTCAGAGCTTAATGTTAAGTTTGTTTTAAGGGAAGGTTGTTATTATTCTTCTGCAGATATATCTCTTCCCTCTGAAGTTCTTGTTACTGTCATCGGAAGCCTCATTGAAAACGCTTTTGAGTCAATGAACGATATGAACTATGACGGTCAAAAAGAATTATTATTCGGTATGTATTCAAAACCCGGCGCGCTTCTCATCACTGCTGACGACACAGGCTCAGGTATATCCGACAGTAACATCGGCCGTATTTTTGAAAACGGATTTTCCACTAAAGGCAGTGGCAGGGGCACGGGACTATATCAAGTAAAAAAGCTTGTTGAAAATGCAGGCGGAAATATAAATGTTGAATCTCAGGAGGGTGTCGGAACATCCTTTACTGTCAGCTTCAAAAAATAAAATGAAGGGTACAGAGAAAATGTATAAGGTACTTATAGTTGAAGATGACCCTATGGTCGCCATGATAAACGAACAGTATATACTGAAAAACAAAGGCTTTTCAGTTTGCGGTAAATGTAAAGACGGTCTTTCTGCTCTTGAATTTTTGGAAACAAACAGCGTTGACCTTATCATAATGGATGTATATATGCCGAAGCTTGACGGATTTGAAACCTTACGTCAGATAAGAAAGAAACAGATATCAGCTGATGTGATTATGGTAACTGCCGCCAATGACCGTGACTCGCTTGAAGAAGCTCTTCACCTGGGCATAGTTGATTATCTCGTTAAGCCGTTTACCTTTGACAGATTTCAAACAGCACTTCAGAAATATATAACACAACAAAAAGCACTAAATGAGCTTGACACTCTGAATCAAAAAAGTATCGATTTTATTATTGATTCATCCCGTAAAAAAAACGAAGACCTGCATCCGAAGGGAATACAGGAAAAGACTCTTTCTGTTATTCTTGAACATCTTAAATCAAACACTGGCAAGTGGCTGACAGGTGACGAAATTGCCGAAAAGACGGGACTTACCGCCGTGACCGTCAGAAGATATATGAACTATCTTGTTGAGTCGGGCAAGGCTCAGGGTGAGATAAATTATGAAACAGGCGGAAGACCGTGTATGCTTTATAAAATTTAAAGATATATACTTGTATTTTGTAATTACATTGTACAAGGAGGCTCGGCTTTTGTCGAATGTGTGAGATTATTATTTTACAAAAGTATCATATGCAAATCTCGCACCGAACCTGAAGCCCGAAATGAAACTGTCGGAAATGCTGATGCTTGAAAATTCATTATATGCACTCACATAATTTGATAACAGCTCTTTTTCTTCTTCAGATAGCTTTGAGGTCAGTTCTTCTTCCTTCTTTACAAGTTCGTTTAACTTCTTTTTTAGCTTTGGTGTAATTTCGGTAGAGAGTTCTTGCGGTTCAAGGTTTCCGTAGAATAAATCTTCGATAATGTTTGACATTATATATTCCTCCATGGTACACTGTTTTTAACTCAAATATGACTTGGGCTACTGAATATATAATGTCTGTGCCGGTTTTTACTTGTATTTAGTAAATCCCTTATGAGCACCCGCACCATAGTGAGTATTCATAACACAAGTGAATACTCACTTTTCTTTTTTACATTTCCTCATAGTTAATTTTAATATAGTATGTTATGTATCGAGCAGGTTTTAAGCCTGCTCTTTTTTGTTATGCCGTGAGATATTCCACAGCTACGCCTTGTCTTGCTTCAAGGACTATATTCTCCTCTTTAATAGGATTTTCAATAATCCCGATAAAGCGGTAGTGAATAACAATCCTCTGTGTTTTGTTTTTGCCCTTACCCTCAATAGAATGGACTTCGATTTTTTCAATCAGCTCGTTCAGAAGTGCAGGTGTAAGCGTTTCCATCTGCATAAACTTACGGACTGCCAATGTGAATTGTTCTTTGCTTGTACGAAAATTTTCTATCTCTGAAAGTTCATCTCTGTATTGCCTGATTTTCAGCTTTAACTCATCACGCTCTGCTTCATATTTCTGTGAGAGTTGCATAAAGTTTTCTTCGTTGACAATACCGTTGTTTTAAATTTTTGTGATAAAAAATCCTTGTGTTTACACGAGGATATGTATTCAGGTTGATTTGTTTGGTGGGTATGTGGTATAATTAATGTCTCAAATAAAACTTTGAAGAGGAAATAATATGTTGAATGAAAAAGCCTTGCTTGAATTTGTAAAGCCTTATTATGCTGATAAAGATATAATGCATAACATGTGGCATATTGAGTTAGTGAGAAAAATGGTTGATAAAATTCTTTCTATCAGCAAGAATTACATACAATGGATTCGCAAAAAAGTCGGTCACGGAAAAATAATCTTAGTTCACGCAGGCGGTTGTATATTCAACGAGCAAGGTGAAGCACTTCACTTGTTTCTGCAATTGTATAAAAGATAAACACCTCACCGTTTTTATCACACCAACCGTTTATTGCAGATAATTGCATCCTGTTTTAATATGTTCTCATCGTCCTCTTGGGATAATATAAAACCATCTTCTATACTCATTCTAAATGAAATGGCTCTTGCTACAATTGCATGTAAAAAATCAAATATTGATTCATATCCCATTTCATGGGGGACAAACTTCCCTCTCTGGTACGCGGACAATGCAAGGTTTGTGTTTGAAATCAAGGAGAAATAACTTTTCATAAAGAGGATTTGCTTATGACACATTTTGACCTGAACAAATTTGATTTAACCGTAATTTGTGAAGAAGAAAACATTGACGCAACAGCGAAGGCAGAAATTAATAACAGTCAGCTTGAATTGTATCTTACAGCCAATGCTTCAAAGCCTGAATTCATAGAATTAAAGTGGAGTTTTAAAAGCTCTGATAATATTTTTGTTCTTGGCGACGCATGGGAGAGAAGCTACGGAAATCTTGAGTTTCTGAGCCTTTACAAAAACGACCGTTTTATGCCTTGGTACTTTATTGCAACAGACAAAAACAGCAGCTTTTGTGTGGGTGTAAAAACCGGTTGTAACTCCTTTGTAAGCTTCAGATACTATTCAAAGGGTATCACTGCTCTTATAGACTGCAGAAACGGCGGAAGCGGAGTGCATCTTAACGGCAGAAAAATACATCTTGCAACCTTCGTGTATGAAAAATATGACAGCGGTGACATTTTATTCTGTCTTAAGGATTTCTGCAGAAAGCTTTGCGATAACCCTCTTCTTCCGAAAGAGAGAATTTACGGCGGAAACAACTGGTACTATGCCTACGGAAAAAGCAGTTACAAGCAGATTATTTCCGACACAAAGCTTCAGTCCGAGCTTTCAAAAGACATTGCTAACAAGCCTTTTGAGGTTATTGACGACTGCTGGCAAAAGCATTCCTGCTGCGGTCCGTGGTATCCCAACAGAAAATTCAAGGATATGGCAAAGCTTGCCGGTGAAATCAAAAGCTACGGTGTAAGACCGGGTATCTGGGTGCGTCTTCTTCGCAACAAGGACAAAGCGATAAAAAAAGAAATGAGAATCCTGAGGGGTGGAAAAAGAACTTATCTTGATCCCACCCACCCCTTTGTTCAGCAATACATAAAAGCGGATATCGAAAGAATTAAAAGCTGGGGATATGAGCTTATAAAGCACGATTTCACCACTGCAGACCTTTTCGGTGATTACGGTATGAACCTTGATTCAACCATAACAAAAATTGATGGTTGGCACTTTTATGACAAAAGCAAAACCAACGCTGAAATTGTTCTTGATTTATATAAGCTTATCAGAGAAGCCGCAGGAAATATGCTTATAATCGGCTGCAACACTGTTTCGCATCTTTCTGCAGGTATGGTACATATTTACAGAACAGGCGACGATACAAGCGGCAGAGAATGGGAAAGAACAAAGAAAATGGGCGTTAATACCCTTGCTTTCCGACTTGCACAGAATGAAGCTTTTTATATGTGCGATGCAGACTGCGTAGGCATTCTCAAAGACTATATTCCTTGGGATAAAAACAAGCAGTGGCTTCATCTTCTGTCTTACAGCAACACTCCCCTTTTCATTTCCTGCACAGACAAAATCAATTCTGAGCAGAGGGAAGACATTTCTGAAGCGTACAAAGCTTTCAACGAAAGCCACAGAATAAAACCTATAGATATTTTTGAAAACCGTACACCCTCAGAATGGGAAATCGACGGCAAAAAGGTTACATATAACTGGTAAAAAGTAAAGGTGCTGACCGTAGGAATACAGTCAGCACTCTATTTATTTGATTTCATTATACGCCTTTATCCACTCACCCATTATAAGCTCGTGGCCTTTGGCTGTGGGATGCACACCGTCTGAAAGAAGCTCTGTCGGGAGCACCTTTTTTGCCTCTTCATCCAGCATTTTCTGCAAAGGCACAAATTTAAGTGAGTGTCTGTCGGCAAGTTCCTCAGTCTTTGCCGCAACTTCCTCAACACCGCTTCTGAATTTCTTGTATCTGTCGGGTTGACCGTCTCTGTTTGCAGTAGCAGGCCCTTCAAGAACAAAGGGTTCAAGAATCATAATTTTCGTTTCGGGAAGTTCCTCCTTCAGTTCTTCAAGAAGAATGTTATATACCTTCTCAAATCTTTTTATACCCGTACCGTTATTGAAATCCATACCGTGCCACACATCGTTCACACCTACGAGAAGACTCATACAGTCAGGCTTAACGCTGATAATGTCCCTTATAATTCTTGCATATACGTCGGGAATTCTGTCTCCACCGACACCTCGGTTAATGAATTTGTATTCTTCGTCTGCCACGCTGCTAAGCTTTTTTGCAACAAGTGCAGGGTAACCGCTTCCGAGATTTGTTTTTTTGGTCAGCTTATAACAGCATTTCATGATACTGCCTGATTTTTCATTACGCAGTCTGCCGCAGTCAGTTATAGAATCTCCCTGAAAAAGTATAGTTTTCATTTCCTGCTCTCCTTTTATTAATCTTCTGAATTCAATTGTATCACCGAATCGGTAATTAATCAAGAAAGACTAAAGAGAAAGAACAGTATTCTTCCCTTTTGAGGTAAAATACTGTTCTTGTTTTTCTTTACTTTTGCGCCCTTTCAAGAGCCTCGTCAATATGTGCGCAGAAGTTCTCTTTACCAACCGTTTTGTAAAAGCCCGACTTTTTCATAGCCTGTAAGGGCTGTTCATTTACGTGGGAAAGAATGAGTCTTACATTCTGCTTCTGACATTTTTCAAAAAGAACCTCAAGCGCATTGAGAGCCGTTGCATCAAGAGACGGTACTGCACGCATTCTTAAAATAAGACAACGTGTGTAATCCTTGAGAATTATCGTGGGGATTTTATCTGCCGCACCGAAGAAAAGAGGTCCGCTGATTTCGTAAACTCTTACATCTTTCGGAACAACCTTAAGGTCAATGCTGTCATTGTCAGTTTCAGGGTCAATATATGTCCAGCCGTTAACAGAGGTCTCATCGCTGATTCGTTTCATAAACAGCATAGCTGCAAGCACCATTCCCACTGCAATAGCAATTACAAGGTCAAATACTATGGTAAGCACAAATGTAGTAAGAAGAATGAGAATATCACTTTTGGGTGCAGTTTTAACAATACGAACAAACTTTTTCCATTCGCTCATATTGTATGCAACCATAAAGAGAATCGCTGCAATTGCAGGCATCGGGATTAGACCTGCATACGGCATAAGGAATAAAAGTACAACAAGAAGCACAAGAGCATGAATCATACCGGCAACGGGGGTTCTGCCTCCGTTTTTGGCATTTGCCGCTGTTCGTGCAATTGCACCCGTTGCAGGAATACCGCCGAAAAGTACAGATGCAATATTACCGATACCCTGACCTACAAGCTCTGCGTTGGAGTTGTGTCTTGAGTTTACCATACTGTCTGCTACAACGCAGGAAAGAAGTGACTCAATCGCAGCAAGAATCGCAATCGTGAACGCATCAGGTAAAACTGCTGATATTTTTTCAAAGCTAAGGTTCATACCTGAAAAATCAACGTGGGGAAGTCCTGAAGGAATTGTATAAAGGTCGTCAATTGTGAAAACACCCTCTTCAAACCCCGGTATAAAGGCTACCATAAGAGCACCTACCACAACTGCAATAAGTGATGGCGGCATTCTTTTTTCAAATTTAGGATAGATAATGAGAATCGCAAGGCAGACTGCGCCAACAACAAGAGCCTGCCACGAGAATGTGCCAATAGCTTCAATGTTAGCCTCGATTTTTTCAATTGTTTCAATGGGCTTTACACCATCTGCATAAGTAAGACCGAGAAAATCCTTAATTTGTCCTACCAGAATAGTAGCAGCGATACCTGAGGTAAAGCCTGTTGTAATGGTGTGCGGAATAAACTTAATAAGTGAACCGAACTTGAAAACACCCATAAGAATAAGCAGAACACCTGCAATTATGGTTGCAATAAAAAGTCCGTCCATTCCCTGCGAGGCCACAATACCTGCAACAATTGAAGCAAAGGCAGCCGTGGGGCCTGCAATCTGAATTCTGCTGCCGCCGAACAAAGATACTGTAAACCCGGCTGCAATTGCAGTGTATATACCGCAAGCAGGTTCAACACCTGAAGCCAAAGCAAGAGCAATCGACAAGGGCAGCGCAATAATTGCCACAATTACGCCTGCCACAAGGTCTTTTACAAACTGCTGACCTGAATAGTTTTTCATTACGGAAAAAAGCTTGGGCTTTAAATAGAAATTTTTCATTTTTCCATCTCCTTCATTTTTGCATAGGCAAGTATAGCACTTTGAAATAAAAAAGTAAAGGGTAATCAACATGGTTTTCAGAAGAAAAATATATATTTATTAAGCCGATGTTACATATACTTAAAGCTTTTTTGTGCCTTAGATTTTTGACCGCCACTGTGGTTGCCGGGTGATTTTATCTGACTCTTTTTTATTTCATCGTTTGACTATTATTTTTGTTGTGCTATATTGAACAGATCGTTACGGAGATGATTTTGTTGCAGGCTATAACCAATACTTTTACAACAGCAAGAACTATGTTTTAAGAAATAGTTTTGTACGGGAAACATCCTCGCCCCGGCTAATGCACCATTCCCTCGTCATTCAGTCCTGTTTGCCTTTTTGTCCGTAGTATACCCATTGACCTATATTTTCGGGTTTGATGAAAACTCTTGCCCTTTCCTTTAAGTCATAAAGCTCACTGCTCTTTGGCTCAATTGCGTTTGCACACATAATACTGAAGCTTTCTGCCTGCTGTTTCGAATCAAGCTTTCCATCAAGCTTCATACTTACCGTTTTGCTTTCACCGGGAAGAAGATCAAAATAGTTCTCGGAAAGAGGCAAGGTTGAAAGGCTGCTTTCAACTCTTACAAGCCTTGCAAAAATATCGCTCTTAACGGTAATTGCAATTTCGTCTTTATCAATTGCAGTTTCCATTTTCAGCTGAGGAGCTTTCAGCTTCAGATATTTTTCAGGCTTAAACAGATAGGTCTTTTCATTTATCAGCTCACCGTTTCTGTAAAGCTCTGCTTTAATGCCTGTTCTTGTAAGATCAAATTTGTTTTTGAGCTGTTTTTCAAAGACGGTGAAGCACTCCGTATTCTGAAGAGCGTCAACAGTAAAGTCACGGCTCTTTTCCTGAATAATACCATTTTCAAAGTCGAAAATTCTGCACTTAAGAGTAAGGCTCTGCTTTTCGGGTAAGTCGTTGAGAATGTGAAGCTTGACCTTGCCGTCGGTATCTTCAATTGAAACTGAAACGGGAGCATTGAAGTGCTTTGCTCTGTACTGAAGCGCCTTGTAGTTGCCGTAGTAATCAAGGCTTGACCAGGAGCATACGCCCCAGCAATCGTTGAACTGCCAGTAAATTGAACCGTTGCATCTGCCCTTGTTTCTGCGCCAATGCTCAGTTGCATCGCTGATACATTCAAGCTGAGTTACCTGAGAAAGGTAAACCAGATCCTCAAACTTTTTCGGCAGACGGAAACGTGAAGCTATGTAATAAAGCATTTTGTCATTACCCGAGTTGCACTTCTGATGCGCTGAAAAGACAGGTGAATGAATATCGTAATCCTTTTCCTCAGAGAAGGTACGGATTGTCTTGATATCGGGAAGAGATTCAAAACCGAACTCACTGCAGAAACGGGTCATTCTCTTTCTGTAGTACTTCATATTCTGAAGTCCGTGCCACACAGCCCAAAGGTGAATGTCGCCGTAATTGTCGCTGTCAACGTCCTTCATATGACCAGTGCCGCAGGGTGATCCGGGAATAAAGGGTGTATCCTCGTCGTATTTTCTGACTTCAACGGGAAGAATTTCGTGGAAGAATTTTTCTGTCCACTTGATATATTTCGGGAAGTTGAGCCAGCCCATAGCCATAGTTTCAATTTCGTTGTTTCCGCACCATAAAGCAAGGGATGGATGGTGACGGAGTCTTTTTATGTTGTACTCAATTTCAGTCTTTACATTACTGAGAAAATCATCGTCAAAGAAGGGATAAGCCTGACAAGCGAACATAAAGTCCTGCCAAACGAGAATACCCTTTTTATCGCAAAGGTCGTAGAAGGTGTCGCTTTCGTAGTATCCGCCGCCCCAGACTCTTATCATATTCATATTTGAATAAAGAGCTGTGTCAAGGAGATATTCGATTTTATCCGCAGTGAATCGTGTGGGAAGTGAATCACCGGGGATGAAATTTGCACCCTTTATAAAAAGCGGCACTCCGTTAAGGATAAAGCGGAAGGTTTCACCGTATTCGTCCTTGCTTCTGTCAAGCTCTATTGTGCGAAGGCCGATTTTTCTTTCGGCTGTGTGTACAGCTTTTCTGCCCTTTTTAAGAACAGCCTTGACAGTATAAAGAGCCTGCTCTTTTTTGCCGTTTATTTCGTGAGTCCACCATAAAACAGGATTTTTTACGGCAAACTCCCCTTCTGCACCTTTAAGCTTAAGATCTTCACCCTCAGGTGAAACAAGGCTTATTTCTGCCTTTTCGCCCTCATAAAGGTCACAGTCAAGCTTAACGCTTACAGTAAACGAGCCGTCATCGTTTTTCTTCTGACGGATTTTCATATCGGTGATTTTACCTTCACTTCTCATTTCAATGAAAATGTCGTCACAGATTCCGCTCACGGGAAGTACGGGGCCCCAATCCCAACCGAAATGGCACTGCGGCTTTCTGATTCTTACAATGCCGTTCTGACCGTTGGAGTTAGGCGGAGTTTTCTCCTTTTCGTATCTTTCTTTTACATAATTTACAGGTGATTCAAAAGTTATGCTGAGAGTGTTCTCACCCTCTTTAAGATACTTTTTGATGTCAAACTCATAAGCGATATGGCAGTTTTCGCCTTCACCGATTTTTTCACCGTTAATAAAAAGGCTGCAGATTGTATCAAGGCGTTTGCAGACAAGTGTTATTCTCTCCTCTTTGAGCTCATCGGCTGTTACTTCAAAGGTCTTTTCATAAGTCCAGTCACGTTCTGCAACCCAATAAACGTCCCTTTCATTTTCACCGTAAAATGGGTCCTCGATTATTCCTGCATTCATCAGATCAAGATAGTTCACGCCGGGAACAGTTGCTTCAAGAGTATACTCACCGCGAGAGTCCTTTAAAATCCATTTCCCTGTAAGATTTTTCTGTGTCATAATGCACCTCTTCATATTTTTTCTGATTTAATAATAACATCTTAATATATTTAAGTCAATTAACAAACAGAAAACGCTGAACAACCTTAACCGATTGCTCAGCGTTTCAAATTTAATTTAATCAGCCAACTTCTACGATACCGTCAGCCTTGATTGTGATTTTCATTCCGTCTTTTACATAATTGAGAAATTCATCGCCAAGGGAGTCAACAACGGGCATTGAGCAATCGTCAACCCATACATCAGCGAGAACTGCACCTGCAACTGCAAGTGAGTCAATAGGATTTGAGAAAAGCATACAAGCAGGATTCTTCTTAAGTGCGCAAGCACAGTAAAGTACAAGACCGCCTGTTGTTGAGCCGATTGTCTGAGGAAGACAAAGAGCCTTGTTTAAAAGTGATTTACCGTAAAGATCCTTGTTGTTCTGGTCACCGCATTTTACTTCCTTGTCGCCGAACTGAAGTGCGTTCTGGAAAGAAGCAAGAGTGTTGAAGCCTTCAGTTGTAACAACAGCTTCAGCTGTAACTTCACCGGGAGTAATAACTCTGCCTTTAAACTGTTTCATTATTTCTTACCTCCTGTAATCATGCCTAAAATTTCTGCATCTGTGTAGTATCTTGAGGTCGTATATGTACGAAGCTTGTTTGATGAGGTAATAACAGGCATCTTCTTGCAAAGAGGATTGTTCATATACATAAGAGGACAGATGTATGATGTAATTACGCCGGTTGCCTTAAGACGTGCAGCATATTCTGTTTTGTTGAACTGTTCGAGCACCTTGGGAGCAGCAGTGAATACTGTAGGAATGCTGACCTTTTTAAGGCCGTTCTTCTTAAGCTCAGCCTCAACGTTATCAGTCCAGTCCTTAAGCTGCTGAAGTGAGAGATGAGGACAGCCTACAAAGCAAAGCTTGGGTGTAGCATCGGGATTCTTCCAGATAACGGGATAGTTATCCTGAACTCTCTTAAGCTCAGCGTCGTCAATAATGTATTCTTTAGCGCCTTCTGCAATAAGCTTTTCACCCATTTCAGCTGCTTCGGGAGTAAGCTTATCGATATGGTAAAGACCTACTGCACCGTTTGAAGCTGTTGCAGCACCGAAATCCTTAAGGTATGAGCAAGCTGAATCGTTAAGCTCTGTACCGATCCATTTGTCAAGACCCACAACGTAGGGAACGTCTTCCATAACCTTCATACCGATTGCTGAACCTAAAAGCTGAGCTTCGGGCTTCTTTGTGGTTTCAACCTTGATAACCCATGTAGCTTTTCTGCCTTCGTCTGTAAGAAGACCGAAGTAAGGTACGTAGCCAACGATTGAACCCATAATATCAATAATACCTGAGTTACGGTTACATCTTGCACCGAGAACTGAGTTTGCGTATACAACGGCACTTGATTCTGCCCATGAAAGCACGTCGCCCTTCTGAGGCTTGTTGCCTACTTCGTCCATATAGCAGGTGCAGGTGAAAGCGTCCTTATCCATAAGACCCAGGTCCTTAAGCTGCTTTTCATAGAAGTCCTGCTTTGTGTACATAAACTTATTGAAAATAAGGTTCTGAAGGAAGTTTGCGGGTACATTCTTATCGAGAGGTCTGGGGTCAACTGAGAACTTCTGCCCTGAAACTACGCCTGCATCAAGAAGCTTCTGCATAAGATCGTAAACAGGTGACATAACCTTAAGACCGAATGAAGTAACAAGGTGGTTGTTTTTTGAAGTAATGGGTACGAGCTTTTCAGCGTTGAAAGCTTCGCCGTACATTACAAGGGTTTTCATAACCTTAGCCATTGTTTCGCCTTTTGAGCCGTTAAGAATGGCTTGTTGTTCCTGAGTTAAAATCATGATAATCTTCTCCTTTTTATTTTCATTAAGGTGGCGAAAACCGAACAAACAAGTCTTAATGTCCGATTTTCAGCACCTTTGTAAATTTTATCCAGTCAATACGCAATTGCTTACAGCTTCATAGCTACGTCCCAAGCGCCCCAGATAACGGTACGGAGATTTCCTACCTTAGCTGCATCGCCGATTACGTGAACGTGCTTGCTCTTTTCGAAGACGGGTGTGGGCACATAACCGACTGACATAATAACTGAATCAGCGGGAATGTCGAATACCTTGCCGTTTTTATCCTTAACTGTAACTGCGCCGTCCTTGATTTCTGAAAGAGCTGTTTCAAGGTGAACAGGCACCTTATTGGTCTTGAAGAAGTCACGGAGATAGCTTGTGTTTGCAAGAGCAACACCGGGAGTTGTAACAAGGTCGTCCTGCATTTCAACAATTGTGGGCTTTTTGCCGTTAAGATAGAGCTCATAAGCGATTTCACAGCCTGTAAGACCGCCGCCGATAACTGTTACATTTTCGCCTACTTCTTTGTTACCGAGAAGGAAGTCAACTGCTTCAATTGCAGTGTCAGCGCCCTTAACGGGAATTGTTCTTGCCTTTGAACCGGTTGCAACGATAACCTCGTCGGCGCCAAGTGAAGCTATATCCTTAACCTCTGTGTTCATCTTAACTTCGATGGGATATTTTGCAACTTCACGGATGTACCACTTAATAAGGTCGCGGTCTTTTTCCTTGAATGAGGGAGCTGCAGCTGCGATAAATACACCGCCCAGCTTGTCGCTCTTTTCGTAAAGAGTTACCTTGTGGCCGCGCTTAGCGCAGACAATTGCTGCTTCCATACCGCCGATACCGCCGCCGATAACTGCAATCTTCTTGCTCTTTTTAGCAGGCTTGATGTTATATTTCTTTGACTGCATTGTCTGAGGGTTAAGAGCACAACGTGCAAGACCCATTGTATCGAAGAGGTCCTGAGTATTTGCGTGACCCTTTGATGATGAGAAGTTGAAGCAACCGCTGTGGCAGCAGATACAGGGCTTGATGTCCTCAAGTCTGTTTTCAATAAGCTTTGTAATCCATTCGGGGTCTGTAAGGAACTGACGAGCAACACCTACACCGTCAATTCTGCCGTTTTCGATAGCTTCAGCAGCAACATCAGGCTCCATTCTGCCTGCACATACAACAGGAATGTCAACGAACTTTTTAATGTGAGCAACATCGTCAAGGTTACAGTTCTGAGGCATATACATGGGTGGATGAGCCCAGTACCATGAGTCATATGTACCGTTATCGGCATTGAGCATATCGTAGCCCATATCCTGAAGGTACTTTGCAGCCTTTTCTGATTCAGCCATTGCACGGCCTACTTCGGTATATTCTTCACCGGGCATTGCGCCTTCGCAGAAGCCCTTCATTTTTGATTCAACTGAATAACGCAGTGAAACGGGATAGTCGTCACCACAAGCAGCTTTGATTGCTTTTACTACTTCAGCTGCAAAACGATATCTGTTTTCAAAGGAGCCGCCGTATTCGTCAGTACGCTTGTTGAAGAATTCAATTGCAAACTGGTCAAGAAGGTAGCCTTCGTGAACTGCGTGAACTTCAACGCCGTCAACACCTGCGTCACGGCAGAGCTTTGCTGTTTTTGCAAATGCTTCAATAATTTCATGAATCTGCTCTTTTGTCATTTCAGGACAGATAATGTCGTGTGCCCAGCGTGATTTCTGAGGGCTGGGAGAAGCAAGCTCGTGAGATGTGTCGATAATGGGTTTTATAATGGCACGGGTGAACTTATTCTTATGAAGAGGTGCAATAAGCTCAGTAATAGCCCATGAACGGCCCATACCCGCTGTAAGCTGAATAAACAGCTTTGCACCTGTCTTATGGATTTCGTCCATGAATTCCTTAAGCTCTTCAAACATCTTGGGATTCTGCCAGAGCCATTTGCCCCAGAATGTGTCGCGAAGAGGTGCGATACCGGGGATAATAAGACCAACATTGTTATTTGCTCTTTCAAGGAAAAGCTTTGCAGCTTCCTTATCAAAATGGCAGCCGCCAAGCTCAAACCAACCGAAAAGTGATGTACCACCCATAGGGCACATTACAATACGGTTTTTGATTTCAACATTACCGATTTTCCACGGTGTAAACAGTGCTTCGTATTTTTTGTCAATAGTGTTCATCATACTTATCCTTTCGTTTTTTCTTCCGTTATCTTCAAGTTGACTAAGTCAGCTTAAATGTTACCAGATAATTATATAACAGCAGTTTCCAAAAGTCAACCTGAACTGTTACCTTATATACAATATCCTATCAGATAAGCTCTACGGGAATTCCACCGTTTTTTCTTGATTTTTCTGCTGCAAGAGCTATATCGTGGCTTATAACACTTGCATCAATTGTAGTGATATCCGTAAGGTCAGCGTTTTCACCTGTAATAAGCTTTATAAAGCCTGAAATCAGACGCAGATCTCCTTCTGCGTGACCGCTTATTGCAGGGCTGCCGGTGTGTACAACTGACGACCTGCCGCCAAAAATGTTCATCCTGAGCTTTGTGCCGTAACCGATGAGCTCACCCTTTGTTCCCACAATATGACATTCACGGAACATTTTATTTGAATGCCCGTTCATGCTCAGCACTGCAGTGGCGCCGTTTTTAAACTGCATTGTAACCATCTGATTGTCGCAGACATTGTTATCGTTAAGGAATACACATTTTCCGTAATCACCGTATTTTATTGCATTCACAATATCTTCCTTGCTGTTTTCAGCCTTACCTGTAAGCGTGCGTTTCATATACTTGATGAATTTTGCCTTATAAAACGGGTCAGTTATGTAAAACGCCTCTGCATCGTAGGGACAGTTTTTCTTTGCCTTGCAGCCTCCCATACAGAATTCAGTTGCGCCCTCAGGAGCATTTTCCTTGCAGAAATATTTCAGTGAGCCTACAGAGCTTACCGAGATACAGGGACTGTCCATAAACCAGGCAATAAGGTCGATATCGTGGCAGCACTTTGCGAGAATAGAGGGAGTTGATGTGTATTCATCACGCCAATTTCCTCTTACAAAGCTGTGAGCAAAATGGAAGTAGCCCACATTTTCCGTGTGGTTGATTGAAACAATGTCGCCAATCTGTCCGCTGGAGATAATCTCTTTTATCTTACTGTAATAGTTTGAATAGCGAAGCACATGGCAGATAATGAGAAGGGCACCTTTTTCTTCGGCCTTGTCACGAAGCTCAAGATATTCATCTCTGTTTCCGCTTACGGGCTTTTCAAGAAGAATGTACTTATATCCCGTATCAAGTGCATCTCTTGTAATTTCATAATGACTTGCATCCTGAGTAGAGATAATAAGAGCATCGGAAATTACACCCTGTGAAAAGAAGTCCTTTGTTGAAATAAACTGCATCTTCTTTGGTATTTTAAATCTGGGAGCTATATCGTCAAGAGCCTGCTGACGGCAGTCGCAAAGAGCAACAAGCTTTGCTTTTTTTGAATGAAAGGCTTTAATAAAGCCCATATATTCCGTACCTCTGTTGCCGAGGCCGATTACTGAAACTGTTTTCATTTCTAAAATCCTTTCGCTATAAAGTGAGAAAGCTGTCACACAAAAAATGTGACAGCCTGTCTTTTTATTTGTCTGCTTTTTCCTTTTTATCCTTAATTGTATTCTCCTGATTTCTGTAAACCACAAATTTGCAGAAAAGATACTCAAGTATCATATTGGAAAGCATAGTAACAGCAAGAACAATATATTCGTTGATGCCTTTATCTGTTGCTGTATTACCAAGCCAGGTTGACACAGGTGTGAACACAAGGTAGAAGCCAAAAATCTTTGCCATTGCAACAGGGATGTTGGCAGCTGATTTGAAGGTAAAACGGCGGTTAAAGGTAAAGTTCCACAAAACTGAAAGAACAAGAGCAATAAGGTAGCATACACCGTACTCTGCACTGAGCAGAGCCATAATCTTTTCGTTCTGGATATTGATGTTAGGCAGAACAAGCTCGTTGAGCAGGGTAAAAGAAACCACCTGAATGATACCTGCCGAAGCAGAAAAAAGAGCAAATTTCAAAGCCTGTAAAGCATCATTTTTCTTCATAATAACCCTCCTGTTTTTTTACAGTTTTTTATCTTTGTCAAAGGCTGCCTGAACAGCACCGATAACAGAACTTTCAAAGCCGTCTTTCTGAAGTGAGGTAACACCCTCAATTGTTGTACCTCCGGGCGAACAAACCTTATCTACAAGGCTCCACGGATGCTCGTCTGATTCAAGAATCATTTTTGCACTGCCAAGAACAGCCTGAGCTGCAATTTTAAGTGCCAGATCCTTGGGCATACCGTTTTTGACTGCGCCTCTTGCAAGAGAGTCTATATACATATAGGAAAAAGCAGGTGAACAGCCGGCAATTGCACTGAAAACCGAAAACAGCTCCTCTTTGATTTCAACTGCAGTACCGAAGGCAGCAAGAAGGTCACTTACAAAAATCTTTTCTTCTTCGTTTACATTTTTATTTGCACAAAAGGCGCTCACAGCCTCAAGCACAACGGCATTTATGTTTGGCATTACTCTTACAAGCTTTGCATCATAAGTCACCGAATCCGAAAGATATTCAAGGGTTTTACCTGCAGCAATTGAAATAAGAAGCGGATTATTTTCCTTTATAACTGCATCGATTTCAGAAAGTACCAAAGAAATTACGTTGGGCTTTACTGAAAGCACAATTTTTTCACAGCTTTCCGCAAGGCTGACAGAGGAAGTGAAAGCCTTTAAGCCGAACTCCTTTGAAAGTGCTTCAGCCTTTTCTTTCTGCAAATCGAACACGCCGATTTCTTCGCCCTTTAAAAGTCCCGATGAAATTACACCTTTTATTATGGCTGTAGCCATATTACCCGTACCGATAAAGCCAAGCATTATTCAGCTGCCTCCTCAGGTACTTCTGATGTACAGTGGGGACATCTTGTAGCTTCAATGCTGATTTCTGACTTACAGAAGGGGCAAACCTTTGTTGTGGGTTCTGCAGGAGCTTCTTCTTCCTTTTTCTTACCCATGTCTGAAACCTTGTTGATTCCCTTAACAAGAAGGAAGATAACAAACGCCATAATAATGAAGTTGATTACAGCGGTAACAAATGCACCGTAGTTGAAGGTTGCAAAGCCTGCTGCGGCAGCATCCGCTGCAGTTGCGAAGGTTTCTTCTGTGTCAGCAAGAACGATGAATTTATCTGCAAAGTTGATGCCCTTTGTAATAAGAGAGATAACAGGTGAAACGAGGTCGTTTACAATTGAATTTACAATAGCCTGAAAAGCACCGCCTATGATAACGCCGACAGCAAGGTCAATTGCGTTACCTCTTGTTATAAATTTTTTGAATTCACTGATAAAGCCTTTTCCTTTTTCTTTCATTTTATAAGTCTCCTTTACGGTTTATTTAGCTTATTGTAGCACACTTTTTTTCAAAAGAAAAGAGTTTTTGAAATTTACACGCCGCTTAAATCAAATTCGGGAATGTATTCCTCTGTTGCTGAGTCAAAATCCTGAGTATAGATATTCTGGAAGCCAATATCAAGGGCATAATTCAGCACCTTTTCATATTCTCTTTCAGTAATTCTTCTCTGAAGCTCAGGCGTGTTATGGAGCTTTCCCATAGGTGTATACTGTGCCATAAGGCTGATATGGGTATCCGTACCGAGGTTTTCCTTTATTGAGTCAAGAATTTTCAACGACTGATTTGTATTTTTCGGCAGTATAAGGTGACGCACAATCATACCCTTTTTCATTATTCCGTCGCTGTCGAAAACATTTTCGGGACACTGCCGTTTCATTTCCATAAGTGCCTTCAATGCAGTTTCAGGATAGTTTTCAGCCGAGGAATACTTCCCCGCCCTTTCAGCGCTTATATATTTGAAATCGGGCAGGTATATATCTATAAGCCCCTCAAGCATTTTGAGGCTCTGCACCTTTTCATAGCCGCCGCAGTTATAGACTACAGGTATAGGCGGTTTCTTTTCTGAAAGCACCTTTTTAATTGCGAGAGTGTAGTGTGTGGGGTTTACAAGATTGATATTGTGAGCACCCTTTTCGTAAAGCTCGAAAAATATTTCAGAAAGTCTTTCAAGGCTCACTTTCTTTCCGAATTTTTCGTGACTTATGCCATAATTCTGACAGAAAACACATTTAAGACTGCAGCCCGAAAAGAAAACAGCACCTGAACCGTTTGTACCGCTTATGGGAGGTTCTTCCCAGAAATGCTTTTCAGCTCTTGCAAGATACACATCCCACGGCATACCGCAGACACCTTTTTCATTTTCTCTGTCAGTACCACACTCACGGGGACAAATATTACATTTCATAATTAACATCTCTTATCTTTGTTGACTTTTTCCTTATTTTGGTTATACTTAAATCATACTGAATCTGGAGTTGATAATATGCTTCTTTGTATTGATATGGGTAACACCAACATTACTCTCGGGTGTTATGAAAACGACGAACTGCTTTTCGTTTCAAGAATGTATACGGCAAAACAGAAAAGCAGCGACGAATATGCAATTGAGCTTTTGGATATTTTCAATCTTTATAATGTGAACCCGAAGGATTTTACGGGGTGCATTTTTGCCTCGGTTGTACCTCAGCTTACAGACCCTATTGTGAGAGCTGTAAAACGCACAACGGGCATTGACCCTCTTCTGGTAGGCGAGAACTATAACGGAAACCTTAAGGTAACCATTCTTCCTGTTTCATACCTCGGTGCTGACCTTATTGCAGGTGCAGTTGCCGCAATTGACAAGTATCCTCTCCCCTGCCTTGTTGCAGACTTAGGTACTGCAACAAAGATTCTCGTTATTGATGAAAACGGTGAATTCAAGGGCTGTACAATTGCACCGGGCGTAAAAATCTCACTTGATGCTCTTGCTTCAGGCACTGCACTTCTTCCCTCAATCAGCTTTACAAAGCCCGAAAGCTGCGTAGGAAAAAACACTGTTGAGTGTATGCAGTCAGGCTCCGTTTACGGAACAGCCGCTATGCTTGACGGCATGATCGAAAGAATAAATGAGGAGCTTTCCTTTGAAAACCCCACCGTTGTGGCAACAGGAGGTTACAGTCAGGGCATTATCCCCTGCTGCAAAACAAAGATAACCTTCGACGAGAATCTTCTTCTTCACGGTCTTAAGGTTATCTATGAAAAGGCTGTTTCTTAACCTCTTTTCGGTATTTTTATTACCTTTGAAATTTTCTCAAGGAACAGTGCCATAAATACAATCTGAAGAACAGCTGTAATTATACTCTGCGGTAATCTTGAAAGGATAACCGCAGGGTATCCTTTTTCTGCACTGTAATAAAAATGCCACAGCCAGAAGCTGTTGAGAAGAAGTGTGCAGAAAACCTGAGAGCAAAGCACTGAGCCGATTATTCTTACTATACTTGCCTTCTTTGAAAGGAACAAGCCGAAAACAAGTCCCGAAAGCACCGCCGTAATTGTAAAGCAGGGATTGAACGCACCTGTTGTGGGGAAAGCAATTGCACCCACAAGGTCACCTAAGCCGTATACAATTACACTTGAAAGCACGCCGAAGCGTCTTGCCGCAATTACTACCGGAATAAATGAGAGAGAAAACCTTGTTATTCCCAGATTGATTGTGCCGAATCTTGCAAGAACCACCTGCATAGCGATTAAAAGTGCAAGACATACGAGGGTGAATAAGGTTTCTTCCTGTTTTTTTCTGTTCATAAAAAAACTTCCTTTCTTTTCAGCCTCGCTGATAAAAAAAGGAAGTAATTACTTTTTTCCTGATTTTCACAGCGGGATGCGATTTACGTACCGCAAGAGAAAATCTCTTTTCGTCCTTCAGGCAACTCCCCGTCCCGAAAGCACTAAAGCGCACATAAATCTACTCTGTACCCAAGAGTATACCACTGTGAAAAGTAGTTGTCAAGTTTTTTATTCTGCCTTTGCTAAAAGAGCATATTTTTCTTCAATTCTCTGCCACAAAGACAGATTTTTGTTTTTATATTTCTCGAATTCGTCAACTGCAATTTTATAAGCCGCTTTCATTTTTTCGTCTTTTTCCTTTTCGTAAAGCTCTGTTACAAG
>JBGVGM010000162.1:0-4411 GCA_045121655.1 Acutalibacteraceae bacterium
CTTCATTCTCCTTAAGCGATCTCGTAGACCAGTAGTTATGTCGAATTAGTTTCTACTCTGTCTTCCTGTTATCTCTATCATAACACAAAAACAAAGTTCTCGGATTTTTCTACCACTTACTTTTTATCATGCCTCCTTAAATATAATCGACAAAACAACTGGTTTTGTCTATTTCCTTAATTATATTCCTTGTAGCGAAGTATATGTTAATATGTTGTCACTATTTTATAAAAAAACAATGAATATTAAAATAAATATTGTTGATTTATATCTTTTTTTGGCAACAAAAAGCAGAAATTAACCCTTGACAAAGGTGATAAAACAGTGTAGAATAGAAAGGAGAACAAATGTTCGGACAGAGATTTACAGAAACAGAATTTCTTAAGGGAGCGAAAAACTGAGTCGAGTCTGCCTCAAGGTTCACTTGGCTTTATGATAAGCATAACAGCCGGTATTTCAGCAATCATATGACAAGCAAATTGCAACTATATAAGAAATATATAGCAGATAAAGGAGAAGATTGTACTTTGGAAAGAATTATAATACATTCAGATATGAATTCCTGCTATGCTTCCGTTGAGTGCAGTCTGAACCCCTCTCTCAGAGGTAAGCCCGTTGCCGTTGGCGGAAGTGAAGCGCACCGACACGGAATCATTCTTGCAAAAAGCGAAGAGGCTAAAAAGTTCGGTGTAAAAACGGGTGAAGCTCTTTGGCAGGCAAAGCAGAAATGTCCCGACCTTATAATAATTGAGCCTCATTTTGAAGAGTATATTAAATACTCACGTCTTGCTCACGATATATATGCCCGTTATACTGACAGAATTGAGCCTATGGGCCTTGATGAGGTGTGGTGCGACATTACGGGCAGCTTAAGAGCGTTCGGCTCAAAAGAGCAGATTTCAGAAGAAATACGAAAGGCTTTTAAAGAGGAGCTTGGAGTTACGGTTTCAATAGGTATTTCTTTTAACAAGATTTTCGCAAAGCTTGGCAGTGACCTTGCAGGGAAAGATGAGGATTATGAAATAAGTAAAGCTGATTTCAAAGAAAAGATATGGCATCTTCCTGCAACAGCAATAATGGGTGTGGGCAGAAGTACCGGTGAAACGCTGAGAAGGTACGGAGTAAAAACTATCGGCGAGCTCGCGGTATGCGACCCCAAATGGCTGAGAAAGCTTCTAGGTGTGACAGGTGAGGAGCTGTGGAAGTATGCTAACGGTCTTGATGACTCGAGGGTTATGCCTGACGGCTACAGTCAGCCCGTAAAAAGCGTCGGTCACGGTGTTACCTGCAGTGCAGATTTAGTAAACGCTGATGAGGTGTGGAAGGTTTTTCTTTCTCTTTCACAGAATGTATCAAGGCAGTTGAAAAAGAATTCCCTTGAGGCGACAGGGGTACAGATTGGTATAAGGGATAATCAGCTTATGACAAAGCAGTTTCAGATGCCTACGGAATTTGCAACCCAGTCTGCAGCGGAAATTGCAAGAGCTGCTATGGAACTTTTTAATAAAAATTATAATTGGTCCTACGATGTGCGTGCCGTTACCGTAAGAGCCATTAATCTGCAGAAAGAGGGGACACCCTATCAGCTGGATTTCCTCTCGGATTTTTCCTCTCACGAAAGACAGAAAAAAATTGACGATACCGTTCTTGCAATAAGGGACAGATTCGGCTCTGATGCGATTTTCAACTGCTGCCTTATGACAGAAAATAAAATTCCTGACCATAACATAAAACACACTTTGCCCGGGAAAATGTATAAATAAACAGGGGGCTTACAATGATGAAAAGCAGAAAGGTTTACGTAAGCGTTGTTGCCGAAATTGATGAAGAAGGCAACAAAAAGCCTCTCAGCGTAAAATGGGAGGACGGAAGAAAATATATGATTGACAAGGTGCTCGAGGTTAGACGTGCCTTTGCCGTAAAGGTTGGAGGTACGGCTGTGAGATATACAATTGTGGTGGGCGGAAAGACCACATTTCTTTTTGAAGATGAAGGGAAATGGTTCGCAGAAAGCAGAGTTTGAACACATAAAAAGAGATAAGGAAACAAAACACTTGATTTTTTTCTTAAAATAGTGTAAATTATAACTGTTGTGTCATTTAAAGGGTAATTCTACTAAATGTTGTGTAAAGCCCTTGTAAGTACGTTCAGAAAGGAAAAAAGATAATGGCCAAGAAACAAGGATACTCAAACGACGATATCCTCATGCTGGAGGGCGCCGACAGAGTCAGAAAAAGACCTGCCGTTATTTTCGGTTCAAACGGTATTGCCGGATGTGAGCATTCGGTTTTTGAAATACTTTCAAATTCAATAGACGAAGCAAGAGAGGGTCACGGTGACAAAATTGTTGTTACAAGATTTCTCGATAACTCCGTTGAGGTTCAGGACTTCGGCCGTGGTATTCCCGTAGGCTATAACGAAAAATACGATCGCTTCAACTGGGAGCTTGTTTTCTGCGAGCTGTATGCAGGCGGTAAGTATAAAACCAACTCAGGGGGAAGCTACGAGTATTCTCTCGGTCTTAACGGTCTCGGTCTTTGTGCAACTCAGTTTGCCAGTGAATATATGGACGCCGAAATCAAAACCGGCGGTGAAAAGCATACCCTTCACTTTGAAAAGGGTGAAAACGTAGGCGGACTTCAGAGTGAGCCCTACGCTAAAAAGGATACCGGTACAAAAATCAGATGGAAGCCCGACCTTGAGGTTTTCACAGATATAGATGTGTCTCTTGAATACTATCAGCAGACTCTTCAGAGACAGGCTATTGTAAACCCCAAGGTACGTTTTGAGCTTAAAAATGAAATCAAGGGCGGATTTGAAACCTTTGTATATTACTACGAAAACGGTATCAGCGACTATGTCAAGGAATTCGTAGGGGAGGATGCAATTTCTTCCGTTCAGTTCTGGCAGACAGAAAAAAGCGGTAAGGACAGAGAGGACCTTCCTGAATACAAGGTAAGACTTAATGTTGCACTTGCTTTTTCAAATAAAAAGCAGATGATTGAATACTATCATAACTCAAGCTTTCTTGAGTTTGGAGGTTCACCGGATAATGCAGTAAAAAGTGCTACGGTTGCTCAGATTGATGCTTACCTTAAGCAAAACGGTAAGTACGCAAAAAGCGATGCGAAGATTAAATTCCAGGATATTGCGGACTGCCTTGTGCTTGTTTCGTCTTCATTCTCAACGGAAACTTCATACCTCAATCAGACAAAAAAGGCGATTACAAACAAGTTTATTCAGGAGGCTATGACTGAATTCCTCCGCCATCAGATTGAGATTTACTTTATTGAAAACAAGATGGAAGCAGACAAAATCTGCGACCAGGTCCTTGTTAATATGCGCAGCCGTGTAAAGGCTGAGGCTACAAGGCTTAACCTTAAGAAAACCCTTGCCACTTCAAATGATATGGCAAACAGAGTGCAGAAGTTTGTTGACTGCAGAAGCAAGGATATTGACAAACGAGAGCTTTTTATCGTGGAAGGTGATTCAGCTCTCGGTGCTTGTAAGCAGGCTCGTGATTCCGAATTTCAGGCGATTATCCCCGTAAGAGGTAAGATTCTCAACTGCCTTAAGAGTGAATACGATAAGATTTTTAAAAGCGAAATTATCACAGATTTGCTCAAGGTTCTCGGCTGCGGTGTTGAGGTAAGCTCAAAGGGTAACAAGAACCTTTCAACATTTAATCTCGATAACCTTCGTTGGAGCAAAATTATTATCTGTACCGACGCCGATGTTGACGGCTATCAGATAAGAACCCTTATTCTTACAATGATTTACCGTCTTGTTCCCACACTTATTAAAGAGGGTAAGGTGTTTATTGCCGAATCGCCCCTTTATGAAATTACAAGCGGAAACGAAACCTGGTTCGCCTATACCGAAAAGGAAAAGAGCGACGCTCTTGAGCAGATAGGCAAGGCGAAATACAGCGTTCAGCGCTCAAAAGGTCTCGGTGAAAACGATGCCGAAATGATGAACCTTACAACTATGAACCCCACAACAAGACGACTCATAAAAATTGACCCCACAGATGCCCGGCAGACTGCAGAAAAGTTCGATTTACTTTTGGGCGACAACCTTTCAGGCAGAAAGGATTATATTGCTAACTACGGTCATCTTTATATTGATATGACCGATGTAAGCTAAAGAAAGGAGAACCGTCTGATGGCAAAAAAGAAAACATCAAAGAAGAAGTACGACGATAAAGATCTTCTCAAAAATACACATATTGCCAACGCAGGGGAGATGATTGAACAGCGTATTACCGATACTCTCGAAATCAACTATATGCCCTATGCTATGAGTGTTATCCTTTCGAGAGCTATTCCCGAAATCGACGGCTTCAAGCCCTCACACAGAAAGCTCCTTTACACCATGTACAAAATGGGACTTATGGGCTCATCAAGAACAA
>JBGVGM010000163.1:0-2672 GCA_045121655.1 Acutalibacteraceae bacterium
CTTCATTCTCCTTAAGCGATCTCGTAGACCAGTAGTTATGTCGAATTAGTTTCTACTCTGTCTTCCTGTTATCTCTATCATAACACAAAAACAAAGTTCTCGGATTTTTCTACCACTTACTTTTTATCATGCCTCCTTAAAAAGTCAGTAAAGTAGGAAGGAAGCTCGCTTTCTATTTCAATGTATTCCCTTGTTCTCGGGTGCTTAAAGCCAATAAGACCCGCGTGCAAGCACTGTCCTTCAAGGTACTGAATAACTTTTTTAGGTCCGTAAACGCTGTCACCTGCAACAGGGTGTCCGATATATGACATATGAACTCTTATTTGATGAGTTCTGCCCGTTTCAAGCTTCAGAGCTAAATGTGTGAAGTCTTTATATTCATCAATTACTTTGTAATGGGTAACTGCATTTTTTGAATTTTTGGTGGTTACAGTCATCTTTTTCCGGTCTGTGGGGTGCCTGCCTATGGGAGCATCAACCGTACCCTCGGGAGTTTTGAAGTGCCCGTAAACCACACTCTGATACTGACGGGTAAAGCTGTGTGCTTTGATCTGTTCAGCGAGTGAAACGTGAGCCATATCATTTTTTGCTACTATAAGAAGTCCGCTTGTGTCCTTGTCTATTCTGTGCACAATACCGGGTCTTATAACACCGCCGATACCTGAAAGGCTACCCTTACAGTGGTAAAGAAGCGCATTGACGAGAGTGCCGTCGAAATTGCCTGCAGCAGGATGAACAACCATGCCCTTAGGCTTATTCACAACAAGCAGGTCGCTGTCCTCATATCTTATGTCAAGAGGTATATTTTCGGGCTTTGCCTCAAGAGTTTTCGGCTCAGGAATTACAACTGCAACCTTATCCCCCGTTTTCACTTTATAGTTTTTACTTACTACGGCGAAATTAACCCTTATATTTCCCTCATCTATAAGCTTCTGCACAGCTGAACGGCTGAGACTATCCAAATTCGAAGACAAAAACTTATCAATTCTCTCGGAATCGAAGCTTTCATCAACTGTGAGAATCTTTGTATCAATCATTCCTCTGATTTCTCTTTCTTGTTTTTTCTATCTTTATAAAGGCTGTAAAGTTGATAAAAAATTATGGTGAACGCAGCGCAGGTTATGAGACAATCTGCAAAATTGAAAACATAAAAGTCAACAAACAGAACCTCAATATAATCAACAACAAAGCCTCTGAATATTCTGTCGATAATATTTCCGAAACCGCCTGCAGCAATTAAAACCACACAGCAGTAGTCAATCTTTGATGTCAGCCAGCCTGAGTAAATTACTGCAATAACAGCAACCATACAAATTACTGCAAGAACGGTCATAAGCACTGTCTTTCCGCCCATCATTCCCATCATAGCACCGTCATTTTGCAAATACCTAAGCTGAATAAAGCCGGACACAAGCATTTTTGTGCCGATAGGCTTAAGATAAATCTCAACAAAATACTTTATAATCTGATCAGCTGCAACAAGAAGCACTATTACAAAGGTTGAAATAAGTTTTGTTCTGAGATTATTCTTCAACTGCTTCTTCTCCTGCTTTTTCATTTCTGGCAAAGGAAATGTCGCTCTTATTCTTTATCTCTCTTGTAAGAGCCTCGGTAAGTCCTTCCTTGAAAGAGGAAAACTCAGCACCTTCACTGCCGACCGAATCAAAAATTTTCGTGATATATTCGTTCATATCCTCAACCATAATTTTCGGCTGACCTGAAATGCTGTTATCCATAGTCTGTCTTCCGCTTGAAATGTCAATACTTTCAGCGAGGATATCAGAAAAATCAGGCATAGTAAAGGGCTCGATTGTATCCTTTGGTATTTCATCAGCTGTAACGTCTGAAAAATCGAAATCGCCTGACACAGTTGAAAATTCTTCAGAAACACCTTCGGTAAGGGCATTGATTTTTGTAGTAACCTCAAAGGCATCAGCCTTGAGCTTATCGATAACACCGCCGATTTTCTTAAGCTCCTTTTTAGCATCAAGAACTGCAGCGTCATTTTCTTTCTTGATTTTATCTGCTTCTGTCTTGGCCTCAGCTATGATCTGTGCGGATTTTGCATTTGCCTTTTCGATAATATCCCTAGCTTGAGCGTTGATATTTTCAGTATAGGTTTCAGAATATTTTTCAAGCTCAGCCTTTGTTCTTTCGTAATCCTCCTGAAGGCTCTGAAGCTTTTCTTCGGCTGCTTTTATTCTGTCAGCGTATTCATTTTCAGCTCTTTCGTTTGCCTCTTTGACAATTTCGTCAGCCTTTTTTCTTGCATCGCTGAGAGTCTTGTCTGATGTGCTCTGAGCGTAAATGAGAGTGCTGGCAATAGCTTCCTTATCAGAATTATACTTCTGAATAAGTGAATTTAACTCTGATACCCTGCCGTTAAGAATATTGTTTTCTGTATAAATCTTATTGTAGCTTTCATAAACCTGATTCTTAAAAGAATCAACTTCACTCATTCTGTATCCGTCTTTTCCATTTTTTGAAAAACGCACACTGAGAATTTCATTAGGTAACATAATAAACTCACCTTCTCTTTAAAATTATAAATCTACCTGATCAAGGAAATCGCCGTGAAGCTCAACATCACCGGGAATATAAGCATAAACCTCATCTGTAAGCTGGGTGTAGATACATTTTGCAACGTACTTTGCACCGTCAAGGAAGTCCAT
>JBGVGM010000164.1:0-47657 GCA_045121655.1 Acutalibacteraceae bacterium
AAGCCGAAAAACGGATTGAAAACAATCTGATTGAGCAAATCAAGCGGATAAAAAGAGCCTCTGACGAAAAAGAACGGCACAGACTGATAGCTCTGTATAATTCGAAAGTAATAGGTATTCACAACTATTATGATAAAGCAATGCGGTAAATGTTATGTAACAGGAAGACATTTGAAATTTGATGAGGTACACTGTCACCATATCAGACCTTTAAAATATGAAAAGAATGACAGTTATGAAAATCTTATCATTGTACACAAATATATTCACATTCTGATTCACGCTACTAAAGATGAAACGATAAAGCAATATTTGCAGTTGGTAGGCAAAGAGAATATCAACATAAAGAAATTAAACAAACTGCGTTCAGCAGTCGGAAACGAAGTCTTAACTTTGGATATTTATTGATAATAATTTGATGATGATGGAACGCCGTATGAGGGGAAACTCTCACGTACGGTGTGAAGCGGGGGAAAAGAGCGAGTGCTCTGCACAGACTCTTACCTATCGCTATCTTACAAATTGAAGCTTGAAGCAATCAAGAGGCAGGGTGAAAGAACAGACTTAACTTCCGACCAAGTTGGTCGGAAGTTTGAATCGGCAGAGCTTATTGCAAATAAATCTGATAACAGCAAAACACAGGTCAGACGTTATATCCGTTTAACTTATCTCATCCCCGAATTGCTTGACCTTGTTGATGAAAAGCGAATTGCATTTACACCTGCAGTAGAGCTTTCTTACTTGAATGAGGTAGAACAGGCGGATTTGGTTGAAGAAATCCGTGCCTGTGATGCTACACCTAATTTATCTCAGGCACAAAGGCTTCGTGCAATCAGCAGAGAAGAAGGTCTTACTCCTGAGGATATAGGTGAAATCTTGGCGGAAGAAAAGGCAAATCAAAAGCCTATGATAAAGATGCCTATGGAAAAGATACAGAAAATTGCACCTAAAATAAGGGAAAATGATTTGGAAGACTTTGTATTAAAATCTTGTGAATATTACTACAGACATCTGATGCGAAGCCGTGACAGGGATGCGAGATAAGGAGGTAGCCTATGGGTGATGAAGTAAAAATTAATTATACCGAAGCCAATGTTAATCCTAATAATCTCAGCGGTGTTCTCATTTCAGAGGATGCCGCTGAATCTCTTGTCAGATGTTTTCTTTCCGATATTGTGTCCTTCTTTGAAAGTGAACAAGGTAGAAAAGAGTTCGAGGAATGGGACAAGGATTGGGATAAATTAAAGGAAATTGTATAAAAACAGCGGGTGCGATGTAAAAGTCGCATCCGCACATTTAACAAAAACAAGTATATGAATTACAATATTTACAGAAATCAAAGGAGGTAATATATATGATAGGCGTTATATACGCAAGATACTCTTCCGACAATCAGAAGGAAGAAAGTATTGACGGTCAGCTTCGTGAATGTAAAGCCTATGCTGAAAAGAACGGTATTCAAATCGTTGATACCTATATTGACAGAGCTTTATCTGCCAAAACCGATCATTGTTGCCCGTATGTTGCACAACCGAAAATATATCGGTGAATACAAATTTAAAGATGTTATTACACCGGGAGGAATTCCCGCAATAGTTGATAAGGAGTTGTTTGAATTGGTACAGGAAAAAATGAAGCAGAATAAGAAAGCCCCTGCAAAGCACAAAGCGGAAGATGAATATCTTTTAACTACAAAGCTCTATTGCGGCAAATGTCAGTGTCTTATGGTAGGTGAAAGCGGTACAAGCAGAACAAAGTTTGTACACCGATATTACAAATGTGTAAGTGTTAAGAATCACAAAGGCTGTGACAAGAAAACAGTTAAAAAGGCTTGGATTGAGGATATTGTTGTTGACAGCATCCGCAGGCTCATTATGAATGATGAAACCATCGAATATTTAACTGACCAGGCACTTGAAACCTTTAACAAGGAAAGTACAGTTCTCCCTATACTGCAAAAGCAATATGCACGGACTCTTACGGCAATCAACAACCTCATTACAGCTATGGAAAAAGGTATCATCACACCTACTACCAAAGAGCGAATGGAAGAGCTTGAATCGGAAAAGAGTGAGCTTTCAATCAGGATTATGAAAGAGGAAATGTCAAGACCTAAGCTTACCCGTGAAGAGATTCTATATTGGTTCTACAAGTTCCGTAAGCTCAATCCAAAGAAGCTTGACCACAGAAGAACCTTAATAAATAACTTTGTAAACTCAGTATTCTTATTTGAAGACAGAATGGTTATTACCTTTAACTTCAAAGACGGTACTGAAACCATAACCTTTGCCGACCTTGAAAAGTCGGCATTGGGTTCGGATTTGAAAGTGTCAGGTGCACCAAAAAAGAAAAGCCGCACGAAAGTGTGACTTTTCTTTTTTGTATTATTCATTATTCAATATCCATCATTCATTATGCATTTATGGGGAGGATAAATAATGATAAACATTTCTGATTGGACAGCTGAATTTATAAATGCTATTGATAATATTTTCGGTAACCGAGTATTTTTTGTCGGCATACAAGGTAGCTACGCCCGTGGAGAAGCAACAGAAGCAAGTGACATTGATATGGTGGTAATCCTCGATGAGCTCACTGCTTCAGACATCAAAACCTATAGCGCTATGCTTGACACATTAGAGCACCGAGAGCTTATATGCGGGTTTGTTTCGGGTAAAAACGATATACTTAGCTGGGAACCTTCTGACCTTTTTCAGTTTTATTATGACACAGTACCGATTAAAGGAAGTCTTGACGAATTGCTTTCAAAAATAGATGAAGAATCTGTTGCAAGAGCAATTAAAATCGGTGCTTGTAATATCTACCACAGCTGTGTACATAATATGCTTTATGAAAAGAGCAATGAAATCTTAAAGGGTTTATACAAGTCGGCTTCCTTTGTGATTCAGGCAAATGTTTTCAGCGAAACAGGCCGATATTTCAGACATCAGAAAGATTTGTTAAACACTGCTTCAGCTGATGAGAAAGAAATTATTGAAACCTTCCTCAGCTTAAAAAACGGTGAAAACGCAGATTTCACCAAAGCTTCTGAAGCCTTATTTAACTGTGCTAAAAATCTGATTTCAAAAAACTGATAAAGTTTTTTAACAAAATCTTATTTTCTTTAATGACTCAATCACCTCCAGCTACTTGTAATTTCAATTCTTTTATGGTATAATACTTAGGTTATAAGATTTCATCTGATTACATATGGTAATCGTTGAATATAAATCATAACAGAAAGGATTTTGTACCATGAAAAAAGTTATCTGCAAAGTTGAATACGATACCGAAAACGCAGAGCTTGTTGCTAAGTTCACAAGCGGTGCTTTCGGTGAAGCAGACGGCTATGAAGAGAGCCTTTACAAAACAGAAAGCGGCAAGTTCTTCCTCTATGTAAATGGCGGTGAAGAATCACCCTACAAAAAAGAGGACATCAAGAGACTTTCTCCCGCAAAGGCTGACGAATGGCTTAACGCACACGTTTAAAAGAAAATGCAGCTTCTCGGTTGAGAAGCTGTAATTTTTTATAAAAGAAATCTCCTCACCTTTTTACAGATGAGGAGAAATTTTTTTATTTGTGTATTCTGATAGCAGTTACGGAGTACTGAGGTACGGTGTAATTGAATTTTCCGCTTACACCCTCAACAGTGAATTCTTCCATAATGCAGTCCTCTTTTGCACCGAGGATGTTATCGTTGTTAAGGCTGTCACCGTAAACCTGATTAACCGTTGCAATGCTCTTTACGCCTTCTGCATTCTGAAGGTCAATTGCAAAGGTTTTCTTTTCGCCTGTTACATTGACAAGCTTGATGATTGTATCGCCTGTTTCATCGGTTGAAACAACCTGATAAGCTTCTGCTCTGCTTGTTGACTCAGCCTGATATTCAAACTGTAGAACATCATCAATATAGCCTCTTACCATTATGCCGTCAACTTCGATTTTAATGTTGTAGGTCTTACCCTCTTCAACAGTAAAATCTGTAACGGTACCGGGAATTTCCCAGGTCTTTTCGCCGTTTACAAATCTCTGAAGACAGCTCTTGGTGTTGCCCCAACCGCCGATATTCCAGAAGATGTAGTTGTTCACATCTTTAACCGCAAAGGGAATAATGAAACCTTCACTGCCACCTGTCTTTTTGCAGTCAACAGAATAGGTGTAATTTGACCACTCATCGTCGCCGTAGAAAGTAACAGCACCGTGGTTGGTGTCACTCATCCACTCTTCAGTGTTCTGAAGAACGCCGTTTTTGATTTTCCATTCGCCGCTTGTGGGCTCTGACCAATCAAGACCGAAGATACCTACTGTAAAGTCGTTTTTGTCAAGAACCTTACCTAACTTATTGTCAGTAACCTTGATATTATCATACTCAGCAGTTGTGTACCATGTACCTACACCGATTTTACCGGTAAGGTCTGCAGGTGTAACGAGTGCACCATCAAGCTCTGACTTGAGAAGAGTTGTACCTGCATTATTTGAGAAAAGCTTCTGCACATAGTAGTTGATTGAGCCTGTGCAAAGGTTGTTATTGAACCAGATAAGGTCAGGTGCCCAATGTGTTGCCGTAAGGTTACCGAAAAGAGGCGCATAAGCCGCCATCTTCACAATGTCGCCGTTTCTTTCGAGGCCGGTCATATAAGCAGCCTCTGCAAGTGCAGCTTCAAGTCTGTTTGACTTTGCTGCATATTCGCCGACAAATACACCGATAGCACCGCCGTAGTTCTTGTCCGTCATATTTTCCACGCTTCTTGCGTAGTTTACCTCGTCATAATAGTCAGTATTATCGAAGAACCATGAGGGCTGATTATAGTAGTGCTGATCTGTTGCACCTGCAAAATCGTTTACCGTGTACTCAGGGTTATCCTGAAGCCACTGCTTTGCATTTTCGTATGATTTAACATAGTTTATGCTGTGTGTTCCGTCGCTGAGACCTGAGGAGTAAATAAGCTCAAGGCCTTCGTAAAGCTCGGGATTATTTGCTTTTTCTTTAAGGAAGAGATCAAGGAAAGCTTCGTATCTTTCATAGAAAACCTCGCCCTCGTTTTCGTTACCGATACAGATATATTTAAGCTCAAAGGGTTCAGGATGTCCGAGAGAAGCTCTTACCTTACCCCAGGTTGTATCTGTATCACCACGGCAGAATTCTACAAGGTCAAGCATATCCTGAAGATACTGTTTGAATTCATCGCTTTCCATATCAACGGGAGCTCTGCCTCTTGCCTGACAGTTAAGTCCGCAGTTAAGAACAGGTACACCTACAGCACCCATATCCTCAGCAAACTGGAAGTACTCGAAGAAGCCAAGACCGTAGCTCATAAAGCAAGGAAGAGGATCGTCAACTGCTTCAAGGTTCGTCCAGAGGTTGAGTCCGTAAGGTCTTGCAGCAACGTCTCCATACTTTCCGTTGAATTCCAGAGGAAGTCCGTCAGGACCCGTACCGATTGAAGCTTTCCAGTTGTATGCTGAATCGTAGTCAACACCTTCAATTATACAACCGCCGGGGAAGCGAAGGAACTTGGGCTCAATTGCTTCAACCATTTCTGCAAGATCTTTTCGAAGACCGTTCTTTCTGCCTTTATATGTATCCTCAGGGAAAAGGGAAATCATATCAAAAGCCATGCCCTGATTTGTGTCAATCTTAACCTGAAGCGAAACACCTTCGTTAGCTGTGATACCTGAGGTAAGTGAAAGTTCGTACTTTTCCCACCTATCAGTAACATTATCAATAACTGCTGAAGCTGCAACCTTACTGCCTACCATAAGGTTTACATAAACCTTACCAGGTGCTCCCCACGTTCTTCTCGCATACATTGAGAAGTTATAGGTTTCACCATCAACGCAGTTCATACCGTCAAGGAAGCCTCTGTTGGCAACACCGCCGGGCTCACCGGTTGAGTTGTTGATACATAGATAGCTGGGATTATTGGCGTTAAGGCTCATTTCTGTGTTGCTGTCAATCCACCATGTTGCAGTACCAACGCTTGTCCAGCCGTGAGCTTTCTTGTCCTTAGCCTGATCAAAATATTCAAATGAACGGTTGATGATTTTTTCTGCATAAAGACCGCCGTCAGCCGCAAAGTTGATATCTTCAAAGAAAACACCGAAGAGCATATCGCTGATATCGTGAATTTTGTCTTCAACATCAACTGTAAGTCTGTAATCAGCATCTTCTGTGCTATAAGCCGTGATGCTGTTTGCATCAGGTCTTTCCACAGGTTTCACCTCATTGTCGCCAAAAATTGAAAGTCCCATAATAAAAGACATAATTATTGCTGAAATTCTTCTGAGATACGCCTGAATTTTATACTTCATCGTTCTACCTCTCTGTGTTTATTATTCAGTGTATGCCTTTGCTTTATCGAATTCTGCTTCAATTTCTGCTGAAGGCTTCTTTGTACAGAGTGAAACCACAAGAATCATGATGCTTGAGAAAATAAATGCGGGAAGAAGCTCGTAGATAGCCCATGCGCCTCCCATAGGAGCAAGCTGAAGCTTCCAGAAGAATACCATAAACGCACCGCTTACCATACCTGCAATTGCGCCCTGATATGTTGTTCTCTTCCAGAAGAGCGAGAAAAGCATAATAGGTCCGAAGGTTGCGCCGAAGCCTGACCATGCAAAGGAAACGATATCAAAGATTACGCTGTCCTCGTCCCAGGCAATTGCAACACCGAATACGCTGATTATAAGAAGAGCAATTCTTGAAACAAACATAACTGATTTGTCGTCATCGCTCATTTTTGTAAGCTTCTTGAAAATGTTCACAGCCTTAGGAGACTTTTCGTAGATATTCTTAGCGAAAGCTGATGAAGCAATAAGAAGATATGAGTCAGAAGAGCTGATTGTTGCAGCAAGAATACCTGCCATTACAACACCTGCAAGAATTGCAGGAAGAAGGCTCTTTGAAAGTGCAATAAAGATGCTTTCTGCACCTGAAGCTGTAAGAAGTGATGCTTCTGTGGGGAAGAGAACTCTGCCCATTACACCGATTGCAACGGCTGCGAAAAGTGAAATGAGAACCCATACGGTAGCGATTCTTCTTGACTTTTTAAGCTCGTCAACCTTACGGATAGCCATAAATCTGAGAAGCACCTGAGGGATACCGAAGTAACCGAGACCCCAGGACATAGTTGAAACTATCTTAAGGAAGCCGTAAGGAGTGGGTTCACCAAACTGAGGTACACCGTTAATAACCTGCTGAACACCGTTTGCATCAAGTGTGGGTGAAGCAAGGCTTGTAAGTGAAAGGTAACCGGGAATAGCTCTTGCATTTTCAATAACTGCGTCAATACCGCCTGCGTGCACTGTACCTGTTACAAGAACGGTTACAAGCGCAATAACCATAACGATGGCCTGCATAAAGTCTGAAGCACTTTCAGCAAGGAAACCGCCGAGGAAGGTATAGATAACAACAAAGATTGCACCGGCAATAAGCATTGAATGATAGGAATAACCGAAGAGTGTGCTGAAAAGCTTACCGCAGGTTACAAAACAGCTTGAAGCGTAAACTGCAAAGAAAACAAGAATGAAAATTGCTGAGATTGTCATTATAATCTTTTTCTTTTCGTGGTAACGGTTTGAGAAAAATTCGGGAATTGTAATTGCGTTACCTGAAACTGTTGAGTACTTACGAAGTCTTTTTGCAACAATAAGCCAGTTTACGTATGTACCGATTGCAAGACCGATAGCTGTCCAAGCAGCGTCTGCAATACCGCACCAGTAAGCAACACCGGGAAGTCCCATAAGAAGCCAACCACTCATATCTGAAGCTTCAGCACTCATTGCTGCAACCCAGGGTCCGAGACTTCTGCCGCCGAGGAAATAGTCCTCTGAGCTTTTGTTAGCTCTTTTTGCATAGGCAAGACCAATGCCGATAACTATAAGCATATAGCCTGCCATTGCAACAAAAATCTGTAAGGTTGATGAATCCATTTTTTATGTCCTCCTTTTTTCGTCTCCAAAAATGAATATCTTTTGTATAATTATTGATTATATTATATATCTGAGAAAAAGTAAAGTATTATATTCAATTTTTATTCTTTTTAAATCTCCGTTTTCTAAAAAAATGCCATATTTTTTCGTTGAGCTTAACCAAGGGCTCAACTATGTTTTTTCCGAAGGTTACGTGAAATGCGTATAAGCCAAGAAGGATTGCGAGAACAATATTGAACCGCATTTCGCCGCCGTTATAAATAAGCATAAAAAAGAAGGAAAGCACCGTAAAAATCACAGAGAAAACAATATCCAGAATAATTACAATTACTTTTCCTTGCCCCATTACACTTCTGACTACGGCAAACAATTCATACACCACTGCCAAAATTGCCCCGAAGCCCACACCCAGAAAGAAACGGTAAATCTGATTTATAAGCGGTTCACTGTAGCTCATCTGAACACCCTTTTGAAAAATCCCTCTGTTTTCGCCTTGTTATCAAGGTAATAAAGAGCTGAGATTTCTCCGTCAACGGTAAGCTCACCTTTTTCGGTGTCAAGTGCGCTTATATGAAGTCCCGTACCGTTAATTGTAAGCTCACCACAGTCCGTATAAGCTACAATTGAGCTTTCATCAAATGAATCAACATCAGTTACACCCGTAAGGCTCAGCTCTTTTCTGTCCTTCATAATAAGGCTGTGCTGTAAAGCTCTCTCTTTGTTTTCAGTCATAAAAAATACCCCCTTACTGAAATTTATTCAGCAAAGAGGTTCATTATTATAGAATTTTGTACATAAGCCCTGCGTCATTTTTTGTTGCGTGTTCAGTTACCACAAGCACCTGAGCCTTAAGAAGGTTTTCACCCATCTGTATTTCGATGATGTCACCTACCTTAACATCGTAGGAGGCTCTTGCAATTTTACCGTTAACCGTTACGTGCTTTGCATCGCAGACCTCGTTTGCAATTGTTCTTCTTTTTATAAGGCGTGAAACCTTAAGATATTTGTCCAGTCTCATTTTTCCTCCGAAAAAATTCAGGACTTCCCTTGCGAGAAGCCCCATGAATCTTAACTTATTTTACTGCGTTCTTGAGAGCAGCGCCTGCCTTGAAGGAAGGAACCTTAGCTGCAGCGATTTCGATTGATTCGCCTGTCTTGGGGTTGTGACCTGTTCTTGCAGCTCTTTCCTTAATTTCAAATGTACCGAAACCGATAAGCTGAACCTTATCACCAGCCTTGAGAGCGTCTTCGATTGAACCGAGAACTGCTGCAAGAGCCTTTTCTGCATCCTTCTTTGAAATTTCAGCCTTAGCTGCAACTGCATTGATTAATTCAGTTTTATTCATTTTTTTATCCTCCATAAGATATATATTTTTCCACGAGATTACTCTCTATTGGATCCTAAAATAGTTTTAGCTTCTTTCCAAAGCTCGTCCAACTCCTCAATGGGCGTATTCTTCATATCGATGCTTCTTTCCTCCGCCATTCTTTCAACGAGTACATAACGGCTGATGAACTTTTCATTGGAAAGAGTAAGTGCTTCTTCTGATTCAACATCGAGGAAACGGGAAACATTAACACAGGAAAAGAGCAAATCTCCCATTTCGCTTTTAATTTCGTCAGCATTTCCGCTTTTAATCGCACTCTTAAGCTCGTCAAGCTCACTGTAAAGTGCTTCAAAGGCTCCGTCAATATTATCCCAGTCAAAGCCGGCCTTTTTAGCCTTCGACTGAATTTTCTGCGCTCTCATAAGAGCAGGAAGCTCCTTAGGCACCTTAAGCATTGATGAGCCCTGGGTTTTCTGACCCTTGCTCTTTCGCTTGATTGTGTCCCAGTTTGAAAGCACCTCATCGGTTGATGATACGCTTATATCGCCAAAAACATGTGGATGGCGTTCGATAAGCTTTTTGCATATTCCGTCGCACACATCGGAGAAATCAAAGCTTTCGGTTTCCTTTTCAATCTGTGCATGGAAGGCAACCTGCAAAAGAACATCTCCAAGCTCCTCCTTAAGAAGCTCTTTATCGTTTTTGTTGATTGCTTCAATAACCTCATAGGTTTCTTCAATGAAATCCTTGCGGATACTTTCGTGGGTCTGCTCTGCATCCCAAGGACAACCGCCGGGACCTCTGAGCAGCTCCATAATGCAAAGTAAGTCCTCTATATTATATTTATCTTTTCTTATAAAGTCAACCATCTTTTTACCTCAATTGGGAATATTTTACCCTAACAATCCGAATTTTGCAAGGATTTTTGCTATTTTTCTGCCTTTTGGAAGCATTTCTACGTCATCCTTAACAATTCCTTTAAGAATCAGCATCAAGCCTGCATAAACTACAGCAGCTGCACCGATTGCAATAATTGTGAAAATTCTGCTTTCCATCATGAGCTTTTCTGTAAAAATGTAATTAATACCCCACGCTGTAATGCCGCAGGCAGCAGCAGAAATGAAGGGCTTTAAGTATACGGAAACAAAATCAATCTTAACATCCGTCACTCTGAGAAGTGATGTAAGGTTAATTACAAAGATAATAATGTAGCATACTGTAGTACTTATAGGCGCACCGTTGATATTTATTTCAGGGTTACCGATAAGAATAAAGTTAAGTAGAATCTTTGCACAGCTGCCGGCAGCGATTGACTTGATAGGAATATCCATTCTGCCAACTGCCTGAAGCATATTTGTCATAGGTGAGGTTGCAGCAAAAAGGAAGATGCCGAGACCGTAAACCCTGAGCATAGGTGCAGCAATCGGAATCATTTCGGGCTGTGAACTGTAAATAATTTCGAGAATCGGACCCGGTATCGCTGCAATTCCGAGACCGGCAGGCATTGCAATCATCATTGTAACACGCAGTACGGTTTCAATTGCCTTTTTGATATCTGTCTTGTCCTTTCTTGCCCATGCTGCAGAAAGGACGGGAATAGCACTGATACCGAGAGTAAGAGTAATTGTCGGAATGAGATTCTTGATATTAAGCGCAGCACCGTGGGTACCGTAAAGATAATTGTTGATACCTTCATCAAGGGTCTGGGATGCCTCAAGAGCAGTTGCATACATCGTCTTGATTGTATCAAGTCCCGTTTCCAGAGCGTAAGCAAGTCTGCTTCTGATTGTAAGGTCGTCAATCATATTGCTTATATTAAGCACAACTGAACTCAGAGCAATGGGTGCAGCAATTCTTATGAGTGACTTTCTGAGATTCTTATCGTCGTCTGCCTCAGGGGAATTTACAAGCTCCTCTCTTGTAAATCCGAAGCCTTTGCGCTTGTATCTGATAAAGAGATATAAAAGACCGAGCATTGAACCGAGAGTTACGCCCATAATAGCAACTGCTGCGGCATAAGGATACATTACGCTCAGTGCCTCTGCTTCATTTTTGACCTCAACGCCGAAAACTGTTGCAACGCCGTCAACTGCTTCTTCGTGGTATGTATTAAGCCAATGGTTGAAGCAGATATAGGTTGCAGAAAGGCCGAACGCAAACTTGACTACCGCCTCAATTACCTGAGAAACACCTGTAGGGGTCATATTGTTAAGACCCTCGTAGTAGCCTCTGAAGGATGACATCATACAGCAGAAAAGTATGCAGGGTGCAACTGCAAGCACACTTACATAGTTCATAGGTGATTTAACCATTACCGAATACGGATAAGCAACCATAGCGAGTACAACCGTACCTGTAAGACCTACTACAAAAAACAGCTTTTGTGCAACATGGAAAATTCTCTGTGCATCTTTTATTCTGCCTGCTTCAATACTCTGAGAAACCATTTTTGCAACAGCAATCGGCAAGCCCGCCATTGAAATTGCATAGAGGGGATTGTAAACTGCATATGCCCCTGTAAAATATCCGTAGCCTTCAGGTGTGAGCAAATTTATAAGCGGTATTTTATATATCGCACCGATAATTTTTACAAGTACTGTAGCTATTGCAAGTACTCCTGCACCGGTAAGCAGGGATTGCTTTTTTCTTTCAGCCAAAGTAAGTCATCTCCTTAGTTTTACTCTATGAATTCATTTAAAAGCGATTCTGCAGGTATTACGCTTTCAGGAAGTGAAACGAAACCCGAAAGCTTATTTTTAAGCTCCGACGCTTCCTTGAAATACTCGCTGCTCTCTTCAATGTGTTCTAAAAGCTTCAGCGCTGTATCCTTGAAAACACAAGGCTCATAAGGGTGAATTGAGTCAATTCTTATATCGGCTCTGTCAGAAAAAGGAAACAAATATCTGTCCTCCCCTTTTCTTACACCGTTCCAAAGATAGAACGTATATTCAACCTCGGTGTTTCTGTGGTGGTAATCTCTTATAAGCCGTCTTACAAAACGCAAATCGCGCTTGGTAAGAAGTACATCTTCACCGTCAAGCACTCTTGAAGAAACGCTTACATAAACCTTTATCATTCTTTCGGTGTTTACCGTATCTGTAATTACCGGATTTATTGCATGAAGACCTTCAACGATTATGATGCCGTCTTTTTCAATTTCTGTCCGGGTAAATTTATCCCTCTTCTTTGTCTTGAAATTAAAACGGGGCAAATTACAGCTTCCCTCTTTAAGAAGCTTTGAAAGGCACTCGCCGATTAAATCAACATCAAGAGCCTTCACTGTTTCAAAATCCACCGTACCGTCTTCAAAGGTGTAGTTGAGATTATCCTCACAGTAAAAATCGTCAAGAGAAACAGTAATTGCATTTCTGCCCATAAGCTGAAGCTTTTTTCTCAGCAGAAGTGCAGTAGTTGTTTTACCTGAGCCTGACGGTCCGGCAAGCATAACAAGTGTTCTTCCGTTATGGGAAGCAATCTCTTCTGTAACCGCTTCAATCTGACGGGAATAGTTCCTTTCAGAGCTTTCAATAAAACTTTGAACATCCTCTCTTACACAGCAGTTGATGCCGTCAAGGGTTACCTTCATTCAATTCACCTCATGAATATATTTACCGTAGAATTCTTCAATATAGTTTTTACGGTTTAGTATTTTCTCAAAATCGTTAATATATTCGTATGGATATTTATAGTTGAATATTCTTTCAATTTCACCTGAAAACGGCGCTTTAAGCTTTGTTACGGCACCTGCACCAACTGCGAGTACAGTATGACATTCCTCCATCATATAGACATTATAGAGTCCCTCATAGCCCTTCTTTGCCCAGCCAACATTTTCAAGATTGCCGAGACATTTGCTCTGACGGTACATATAATATGGAATGTAAGATGCCGAAGTAAGTCTGTTCTGCACAAGAGAAAGCATTTTTGTTGCAAGGTCGCCCGAGGAGCTTTCCATTTTATCCGTTACAAGATTTGATGAACGCTTAAGAGCAAGAGTGTGCACCGTAATATTTTCGGGATTCATTGAAATTGCCTTATCGAGCGAATACTCAAAGCTTTGAAGAGTATCACCGGGGAGTCCTGCAATAAGGTCCATATTGATATTATTGAAGCCTTTTTCCCTTGCAAGAGCGTAGCACTCCTCAGTTTCCTCTGCAGTGTGTCTTCTGCCGATTAATGAAAGCACATCATTATTAAAGGTCTGAGGATTTATGCTGATTCTTGTGCAGCCTGAATTTTTCATAACAGTCAGCTTTGCCTCGTCAGTACTGTCAGGTCTGCCTGCTTCAATAGTGTATTCTTTTATGTATTTAAAATCGTAATTTTCTTTGATTGTATCAGTAATTCTCTTTAATTGCTCGGCAGTAAGCACTGTAGGCGTACCGCCGCCGATATAAATGCTTTCCAGCCTCAGAGAAAGCTTTTTTGCAATTTCTGCGGTATATATAAGCTCCTCGCAAACTTTATCCACATATTGAGGAATAAGCTTTTTAGCCGAATCGTTTGAATGGGAAACAAACGAGCAATAAGTGCATCTTGACGGACAGAAAGGAATTGCAACATAAAGTGAGAAGGAATCACCTTTGCTGTCTGCAATTATGGGAGCTTCATTTTCAGCCACCATTAAAGCGAGGGCAGTTTTTTCCTCACTTACCTTAAGCTCATCCATAAAATACTCTGCAGCAGCCTTTTTGCCGTGTTTTTTTGAAAGATTAGTCATAAGCTTTGCAGGTCTTACCCCTGTAAGAATTCCCCAAGGAGGTACATAACCTGTAGATTCGCACAGAATTTCATACAGCATAAGAGCAATTTTTCTTTCAAAAAAGCTGTCATCACTCTCACCGAATTTTTTATCATCAAGTGAAAGTGTTGCCGTACGCTTCTGTACAAAGCCATCCTTTTTTAAAATTACGCTTATACTGTTCCCGTCAAGCTGAGTCATGCAAAGCTCCTGCGCATCAAGATCATCCTTGTCCTCACTGATTTTTATATGAGGATAAAAAAGCCTCAGCAGATTCTCCGTTTCATAGCGAAAGGAATTGTTAACTGTAATAAGATTCATTGTTTACATGCCTTTCATGTAAATATTGTACTTTCTTTCCCGGTCAAGGTCGGTAATGTCGTCGTGACCGGGATAAACCTTATAGTTGCCCTCAAGCAAGGCAAGCTTTTTAAGTGAATTCATAAGAACTTCTCCGCTGCCACCGGGAAAGTCAGTTCTTCCCACTGAAGAGTGAAAAAGAGTGTCACCTGAGAAAATCATATCAGAAATTATATAGCATACACCGCCAACCGTATGGCCGGGAGTGTGCATAACCTTTATTTCACTGTCACCAAAGGGTAAAACATCGCCGTCTGTAACGGTAATATCTGCCTCAGTTACGGGCATTGAAAGATTGAAAAAGTCACCGAGATTTTTCTCGCTGTTATAAAGGCAGTCAGCATCAAGAGAATGGATTACAACCTCACCTCCGAAATCTGCCTTAAGCTTCTTTACACCTTTGATGTGGTCAAAATGACCGTGGGTAAGAAGAATATAGCGAAGCTTTTCTATGCCCTTATTTTTAAGGAAGGCTTTCAGTCGTTCACCGTAGTCGCCCACGTCAACAAAAGCACAGTCACCGCTTTCCTTATGATAAAGGATATAGCCGTTTGTGCCCATTTCGCCAAGCTGAACTCTCACAACCTCAAAAGACATTATTTACCCTTCTTCCATTCATCTGTATTCATAATAATTGTAACAGGGCCGTCGTTAATGAGCTCAACTGCCATATCTGCAGCAAAAATACCCTGAGCAACCTTTTTTACACCGAGGCTTCTAAGCTCCTCGCAGAAGCTTTCATAAAGCTCGTTCGCCACTGCGGGAGGTGCAGAATTGATAAATGAGGGCCTTCTGCCGTGGGAAACATCGGCACAAAGGGTAAACTGCGAAACCACAAGCACCTCTCCGTCAACCTTATCAAGGGAGAGATTCATTTTCTCGTTTTCGTCCTCAAAAATACGGATTTCAGCTACCTTTTTGGCAAGAAGTTTCATTTCTGCCTCGGTATCTCCGTCCATAACACCAAGAAGAACGAGAAAACCTTTTCCGATTTCTCCCGTAACCTCTCCGTCAACCGTTACAGAGGCCCTTGTTACTCTTTGAATTACCGCTTTCATTATTTCACCTTTTGTTCTTACAGACCTGAACGCTCTGTACTGAGAACACCTTTAATCTTTTTAAGTTTTTCGCATACACTCTTAAGATGCTCTGCACCGTTGACTGTAATAGTCATATAAATTGTGCATCTGCCGTCACTTCCGTCTTTTGTAAAGATAGAGTGTATCATAACGTGCATATTTGCAATTACACCTGAAAGGTCAGCAAGCATACCCACACGGTTCATACAGGTAACAGCAAGTGTAACTCTGTAGGAATTCTGCACCTTTGTGTCCCAATAGGCCTTTATCCATCTTTCAGGCTCGGCACAGTTGTGTAAATCCTTAGGCACATTACTGCAATTCTTTGTGTGAATAGACACACCGTGGCCACGGGTAATGAAGCCGATAATATCATCACCGGGAAGAGGGTCACAGCAACGTGAGAACTTGATAAGGCAGTTATCAATGCCCTCAATTATGATACCGTCTGTGCTCTTTACCGTCTTTTTAGGCACGGCAGCCGGATTAGGCTGACTGAGCTCAGGCTGTGTTTCTTTAATAAGCTTTGTGTACTCCTCTTTGATTCGAGGGATAATGTTTGTAAGAACAAGACCGCCATAACCGATAGCAGCAAAGAAATCATCAACCGTGTTGCAGTGATGTCTTTCAGCGAATTTCATAAGGAATTCGTTCATCTGCTTTTCGGGAAGCCTTATTCCGTTACGTCTGAATTCTCTTTCGACTTCAGCTTTACCTTCAACAATATTTTCCTCACGCTTTTCTTTTTTGAACCAGGAACGGATTTTTGCTCTTGCTGAAGCAGTTTTTGCAATTTTCATCCAGTCTCTGCTGGGTCCCTTATTCTGAGATGAGGTTGTGAGAATTTCAATAATTTCGCCGTTGTTGATTTTATGGTCTAGGGTTGAAATTCTGCCGTCAACCTTTGCACCTATCATTTTATTACCTACGCCTGAGTGAATAGCATAAGCAAAGTCGATTATACAAGAGCCCATGGGAAGACTGATTACGTCGCCTTTCGGTGTGAAAGCAAACACTTCTTCAGGAATGAAGTCTGTTTTGATGGTTTTTACAATATCTTCAACGTCGTCACTGTCCTGCTGACTTTCAAGAAGCTGTCTTATCCAGGAGAGACGTTCCTCAAATTTAGCTTTACCGCTTATCCCCTGCTTATATTTCCAGTGGGCTGCGATACCGTACTCAGCGGTGTGATGCATTTCCCATGTTCTTATCTGGACTTCAAAAAGGATACCGTCTTTGCCGATGACCGTTGTATGAAGTGACTGATACATATTGGGCTTGGGGGTTGAAATATAGTCCTTGAATCTGCCCGGTATGGGGTTGAACATATCGTGAATAATACCGAGACAGCAATAGCATTCGTAAACAGAATCAACAATAAGACGCACTGCAAAAATATCGTAGATTTCGTCAAAGGTTTTGCCCTTCATATATGTCTTACGGTAAATGCCGTGAACACTCTTGATTCTGCCTGCAATATGAACGTTGGGTACTTCCTGCTTTACTCTCTCGTAGATTTCATCCTTGATATGCTGAAGAAAGTCCTGTCGGGTAGATTTCTGCTTCTGCAGTGTAGTTTCAATTTCCTTATAAGCAACGGGGTCAAGATAGCAGATTGCAAGGTCCTCAAGCTCTTCTTTAAAAGCTCTGATACCTAAACGGTGAGCTATGGGAGCATAGATTTCAAGAGTTTCTTTTGCTTTATAGCGTTGCTTTTCCTCGGGCATAAACTGAAGAGTTCTCATATTATGCACACGGTCAGCAAGCTTGATGATAATAACTCTGATGTCCTGACTCATTGCAAGGAACATTTTTCTGATATTCTCGCTCTGCTGTTCTTCTTTACTTGCTGAAAGAGGAATCTGACCAAGCTTTGTAACACCGTCAACAAGGTGTTCAACGTCAGCACCAAACATATTTTTTACTTCCTGAGAAGTAATTTCAGTGTCCTCAACAACGTCATGAAGAAGAGCCGCGCAAACGGATTCTGCATCCATTCCCATTTCTGCAAGAATTTTTGCAACTGCAAGAGGATGGATAATGTAAGGCTCACCTGAACGGCGCTTCTGACCCTGGTGGGCATTAAAAGCAAGTTCAAAAGCCTTTTTGAGCATTTCAATATCTTCTGCGGAAAAGCTTTCTTTAACATAATCAAGAAGTTTTTCAAAATCCGACCTTAAAAGTTCTGCCATTTATCCCACTCTCCTCTCACTCACGAACACTTCTGAGGTACGAAAGCAGCTTTGAATCCTCAAGATTCACCTTCTGCTCGGTATCTGCAAGAAGAATTTCGTTTCCGTTTTTTCTTACAATTCCCAATTCTTCAAGAACATCAATTGCCGTAAGCACTCTGCAGGCATCGCTTCCGTCTGAGGAAAGTCTGTAGCAGAGAACATCAATATCGTGTTTCCAGCCTCTGTTGCTTCTGAGGAATCTGAAAACGTCGGCAATATTCTGTCTTGTGGGAGTAATAAAGTCAATCTGCTTATCGCTAAGCTTTTCTTTGCGTTTTAGTTTTTCATAAAGTCTGACACTCTTGAGATATTTTTCATCGTCAGTGCCTGACATTCTTATATCCTTTACATATACGCTTACCTTGACCTGACCCATATATTCATTCTTTTCGAGTCTTACTGCAAGGTCTACAATATCACCCTCATTATAAGGGAAGTCATTTACGGTTACACCGAAATAAAGTGCTGTAACCGTTGCGTTTCCTCTTTTGAGGCTGAGTCTTGTATGCTTTCCGCTGCCGATAGGCTGTACGGAAGAAAGAGTCATTCCGAAAAGTCCGAACAAGGGCTGAGGATTACCTGCACCGAAGGGCTCAAGCTGCGAAATCACATCAAGTACATCAGCTGAGATAAATTCGGGCTTAAGTCGACAGTCTAGGTCTACTGTTGCAAAAGGCATATCAACGGTTTTTGCATAATCCTGAACAGCCTTTTTAAAGGCAGGCAGATTTTCACTGTCCATACCGAAGCCTGCGGCAAGAGTATGACCGCCAAAATGATTAAGCAGGTGTGAAGCTGAGCTGATTGCATCGTAAAGAGAAAAGCCTTCAATACTTCTTCCTGAGCCTTTTGCCTCTTTACCGTTATCAGTAATTACAAGGCAGGGCTTTCCGTATTTCTGTGTAAGTCTCGCGGCAACAATACCGATTACACCGCCGTGCCAGTCCTTACCTGAAAAAATAAGCACTCTGTCGTGAAGCATATCGGGGTTGTCTCTGATTTGTACTTCTGCTTCCCCCGAAATAAGCTTTTCAATATCCTGTCTTGTAACATTGGAGGAATCTACCATCTGAGCGTACGGCATAGCTTTGCTGTCACTTTCGCTTACTAAAAGCCTGAACGCTTCCTCGGCAGTAGTAATTCTGCCAATTGCATTAATTCTCGGCACAAGGGAATAAGCAACAGTTGAAGCATTGATTTCTTTCCCATCTACACCGGAAATTTTCTTGAGTGCTTTTATACCAGGACGGTGAGTGTTATTAAGAAGCTTAAGTCCGTGCTTTACAATTGCACGGTTTTCACCTGTGAGGGAAACAATGTCCCCTATTGTGCCGATTGTAACAAGGTCGCTGTATAAGTCGAGAAGCTCGTCGGTTGTCTTATCGGAAAGAGCGCACACAAGCTTAAAAGCAACGCCTACACCTGCCCAGAGCTTGAAACTGCTCGGACAGTCATATCTGTGTGGGTCAACAACAGCAACAGCCTGAGGTATATTCTGAGAGGCCTTATGGTGGTCTGTAATTACAAGGTCCATACCGAGAGCGGAAATGTATTCAGCCTCGGAAAAGGCGGATATTCCGTTATCTACGGTTATAATAAGCTTTACGCCATTTTCGGAAATCTCTTTTACTGCATCGAGGTTAAGACCGTAACCCTCCGAGTTTCTGTCGGGAATGTATGTGGAAACATCTGCATTTTCGCTTTTCAGATAAAGATACAAAAGTGCAGTTGAGGTAACTCCGTCTGCATCGTAGTCACCATAAATAAGTATTTTTTCTTTTTGCTCGATTGCTCTTCTTATTCTCTCCACAGCCTTATCCATATCCTTGATTTCAAAGGGACTGCTGAGTCTGCATTCTTTTGAAAAGAAATCGAAAATTTCGCTGTCGTCTGTTATGCCTCTTGAAACAAGCAGAAGACTGCAGAAAGGATCAATATCATACTCTTCGGCAATATCCGAAGCAAGCTCTTTATCAAGCGCAGAAACGCGCCACTTTTTACGGCTCATAATCTCAATCCTTTCTTCAAAAAATAATTATTAATTATATCACTTTTCTGAGCTTATTTCAACAGTTTTGTTGCAGTGTTCGTTAATAAGTTTGATAAATACCGAGCCGTATTTATCAAATTTACGCTCAGAGACACCTGAAATTTTTAAAAATGCTTCTGCCGATGTGGGTTTAAGGGTTGCCATAACGGCAAGAGTGGCATCAGTAAAAATAATAAATGCAGGCACACTGCTTTTAGCTGCAAGGTCTTTTCTGAGAATCTTAAGCTTTGTGAGCAGACGTAAATCAAGCTCAGAAGCGGGATTCTCTGCAGTTTTATATCTGCTGTTTTTCTCAAGAAGCTTTCTAAGCCTCTTGTTTTTGAAAAGCACTGCGTGAGCCTTATCTTCAACCGCAAGTCTGCCTTTCCGGTCCTCACTTATAAAGCCGTGGTCAAGAAAATAGCCTATATGCTTTTCAATCTGACTTTCGGCAACGTCGCTCATAATACCGAAGGTTTTAACCTTGTCAAGCTTGTTTTCATTGACATAATCAGTTCTGTTACCCTTGAGAACGTCAATTACAACGTCTTTTCTCTCACGTTCTTTAAGCCGCTTGATGCACGAAAAAATCTTCTGCGCTTCAAGGGTTATATCAACACTTGTTCCGCTGCCGTTACAGCCTGAACAGTTCTGACATCTGCCCTTGGGCTTTTCACCGAAATAGGAGAGCATATAGTTTCTGAGACAGGGTGCATTTGTTGAATAATACACCATCTTATTAAGCTTTTCGTATCTCAGCTCACGGATTTCTGCTTTCTCTTTTTCGGAAATTTCGCTATTTTCATCGGGATTTTCTATGAAAAACTTCTGCAGACGTATGTCGGACGGACTGAAAAGCAGAATACAGTCTGCGCTGCTGCCGTCACGTCCCGCCCTGCCCGCTTCCTGATAGTAGCTTTCAAGGTCACCGGGCATATTGTAATGGATTATAAATGACACGTTTGACTTGTCTATGCCCATACCGAAGGCATTGGTGGCAATTATAACCTCTTTTTTGTCACCGATAAAAAGTTCCTGATTGAAATCGCGTTCAGCCTTCGGAAGACCTGCGTGGTATTTTGTAACGCTGTAGCCCTCTTCAGAAAGCTTTTCATAAAGCTCGTCGGTGTTTCTTCTTGAGGCACAATAAACAATACCGTTTCTGCCTGAGTACAAATCAAGATAACGTCTTAAAGCTACATATTTATTCTTGGGTTTTATTACTTCAAAATAAAGGTTTGGTCTGTCAAAGCCAGTCACCACCTCAAAGGGTGAATTCAGGCCGATAAGCTCCGTTACATCTTCTCTTACACATTTAGTCGCTGTTGCGGTAAAAGCCGCCACAACCGGTCTTATTAAAAGAGATTCAACAAAAGATTTTATATGAAGGTAGCTCGGTCTGAAATCGTGACCCCAGTGGGATACACAATGAGCCTCATCGACGCATACCATAGATATTTCTATTTTTTTACAAAGGGACAGAAACTCCCTGTTCTGCAGTCTTTCGGGAGCTACGTAAATAATTTTGTACTTACCTTCCCCTGCTCTTTCCATAACAAGTTCATGCTGCTTTTCGGTAAGAGTTGCATTGATGTAAGCCGCTTTGATTCCGCACTGTAAAAGTGAGTTAACCTGGTCTTTCATAAGAGACACAAGAGGTGAAACAACAATTGTTACACCGGGAAAAATCAGCGCCGGCACCTGAAAACAGACAGACTTACCTGCACCGGTCGGCATAATGCCCAGTACATCTTTTTTATTGAGGATTGCATCAATCAGCTCTTCCTGACCTTCTCTGAAAGTAAAGTAGCCGAAGTATTCTTTTAAAACTGAGTTTTTATCCAAAGGAAAACCTCCACCAAGATCTGATTAACTTATCTTATACAAACAGCCTTTTTGAAAGCCATTTTCTGATAGTTTTGCTTGAGTAGCAGTATGAGAGAAAACCTACAATGGCAATCAGTGAAGCAAAGCAGATTGTACCAATCTCAAAGGCGTATTTTACTGAGCAAAGGAAAGAAAGCACGGCACCTATATCCATGGAGCTTACTGCAATACAGCACACAATATAAAGAATCTTAAGCACCCAGTGACGCTTTTTTGCTCTCACCCATAAAATATACGATAACACGAGGGCTGAATTGAGTGCAATTATAGGTAAAGCACCCTTGAGATAATAGGCTGAAACACCCGTAAGATTCATTACGATACAAGTATGAACAGAAACTGCAACCGTATCAAATGCCCACATAAGATAAGTACGCATTTTTTTAAGAAAGAAAGGCAAAACAAAAATTACCCACACAAGAAAGCCTGCTCCAACAACATGCAAAGACCACCAGCTGCTTTTATAAATAAATGCATTTATCAGGAAACATACTATCTGCGGAATGGCAATTACAGTTGAAGCCAGAGCCGCAAAAAACTTTTTCTTTTTACTTTCGGGAATTTCAAAAGCCTCTCTTGAAAAAACGGGCTCCTCATTTTCTTCGTATTTTATGTTAGGATTGATTACTGGTGTTTCGCAAAGTGCGCACTTTTTTGCTGCACTGTCAAGCTCAACTCCGCAATTTACGCAATATGACATTTTATCTTCTCCTTCAGGCAAAGCGCCTTTTATTCTCTGTTGCTTTCAATTTTCACGTGAACACCCATTTTTACAAGCCTTGTGAAAAATTCACGTTCAATATCTCTGTCCTCATAGCAGTTAGAAAAGGTGAAGACCATTTTATCTCCGTGTGAGATAACACCGCATCTTGCACCGTTGAGCTTTCCGGCACCGGTGAAAAGAGTAAGCTTTTCAACATTTTCGCTTACACCTTCAGGTAACGGCACAGGACCTACATTTGAAAGAAGGCTTGTAGTGGTCTGCTCACCGGTTATGATAAATGAAACTGCAATACCAAGGTCCTTTACAGGCAAAGGCAGAAACTTCATAACAGGGTTTCGTTCAAGCTTAAGATTCTGGGTCATCATTGAGTTTATAAGTTTCGGGTCGTTGGCGAGTCTGAGCTGCAGCGACACGGTTCTCAGAAGCTCTTCAAAGGTATATTCGCCAAGGTTGGGGTCAACTTTTACTCTCAGACAAAGCACAAAATTCCGTAGAGTTTTAGATGGGAACGCCTTTCTGAGATTAACCGGGATCTGAATCGAAACTTCTTTCTGTTTTTTCTGTTCCTTTTTCTGCTTCTGATAGTGAATATCAAGAAGTAAGGTTGCAAGAAGCTCCGTAACAGTTACACCGTAGGATTTTGAAATTGTGTGAAGCTCCTTGAAGGACATTTCACCCGAGGTAAAGTTATTCATATGCTTCGGCACCTTTGTGCCTACGGCATGGTAAACAAATTTATCACGTCTGTTGTACTTCACCTTTGAAGATGCATACTTGAGATAAGCATCCTCAAGCTCCTCTTTTTTAGGCTTTTCTGTTACATCAAGCACAAAGTCATTATAATGCACCTTTTTGCCTTTAAGACGAAGATACTCACCGGTTAAGGTTGAGAGAAAAACCGCAGCACCGTAGCCATCACAAAGAGCGTGATAAACATCAACAGAAATATTTCTGCCACGGTAGTAAACTCTGAAAAGAAAGCCGTCGTTTTCTCTGAACTTGATTCTGTAGCAGGGATTTTTTATATCGGGCAGTACCTGAGGAATGTTGGAATTGCGTTCGAAATAATGCCAGAAAAAGCCTTTTCTTATTCTGACATTAAATGACGGTATACGCCTGAGAGTTGTTTCAAGAGCTGTCTGCAGAGTATTTTTATCTACTTCCTCGGTAAGTCTTACAGAAAGCCGGTATATATTAGACCAGGTATTGCTGTTCTGACCGGGAAAGATTTTTGCTGCATTGTCAAGTCTGAACCAATCAAAGGAATTCTTCCTCAAGGGTAGTCCCTCCTTCAAGTTGCATAATCGTATTAATTATACATTAAAGCTTATTAGTTTACAATATTTTAAGGCAAAAAAATCGGGCAACTTAATCGTTGCCCGGAAAAATTCTTTATTTTTATGCTTTTGCTTCGCAATAGATGCAACGGTAAACCTTGTTTTCTCTGTCTGTAAGAGTAAACACCTGGTCAAGATTGGTTTCAACCGAAGTGATGCAACGGGGATTCTTGCACTTAATTACACCGTGAAGTGTATCAGGTAAATCAATATGCTTCTTTTCAACAAGTTTACTGTCATGAATAATGTCAATTGTGATACCCGGGTCAACATAGCCGAGAATTTCGAGATTCACGTCAAAATTACTGTCGATTTTTATAATATCCTTCTTACCAACCTTCTTACTGGGAACGTTCTTGATAATTGCAACTGTGCATTCAAGCTGGTCAAGACCGAGAAGGTTATAAATTTTCATTGCGTTACCTGCAGTGATATGGTCGAGGACAATACCCTCTTTAATTGAGTCTATATGCATAATTTAACCGTCCTTTCTCAGTCAACTGTAATTTCAAGAAGCTTAAGAATGAGAGCCATTCTTACAAATTTTCCGTTAAGCACCTGTTCAAAGTAGCAGGCTCTGCTGTCAGAGTCAACGTCTGTTGAAATCTCGTTTACTCTTGGCAGCGGATGAAGAATTGAAAGATCTTCCTTTGCGTTCTTCAGCTTTGCCTTTGTAAGGATATAGCTATCACGGAGTCTTATGTATTCCTCTTCACTGAGGAAACGTTCCTTCTGAACTCTTGTCATATAGAGAACATCGAGGTCGGGAAGAACCTTTTCAAGGTTATCTGTCTGAACATATTCGATATTATTTTTCTGAAGAACGTCCTTTTTTATGTATGAAGGAAGCTTGAGTTCATCAGGTGAAATAAGAACAACCTTAACGTTTTCATAACGTGAAAGAGCCTGAATAAGTGAGTGAACTGTTCTGCCGAACTTAAGGTCACCGCAAAAGCCGATTGTGAAATCGGTAAGCTTACCCTTTTTTCTCTTGATTGTGAGCAGGTCGGTAAGTGTCTGTGTGGGATGGTTGTGACCGCCGTCGCCTGCGTTGATTACGGGAACGGTTGAGTACATTGAAGCTACAAGGGGTGCACCCTCTTTAGGATGACGCATAGCAATAATATCAGCATAGCAGCTTACAACTCTTGTTGTGTCTGCAACTGTTTCTCCCTTTGATGCTGATGATGACTGAGCCTCTGAAAAGCCGAGGCAGTTACCGCCAAGTTCCATCATAGCAGCTTCAAAGCTGAGTCTTGTTCTTGTTGAGGGCTCAAAGAAAAGTGTAGCAAGCTTTTTGCCGTGGCAGATTTCGCTGTACTTTTTAGGATTTGCGATTATGTCCTCTGCAACCTCAAGTAATTCTGCAATTTCCTCAACTGAAAGGTCGAGAATACTTATTAAACTTCTCATGCGTTGCCTCCGATCCAGCTTTCGTCAGAGGGGTTGTCTCTGAACTTAAGAAGACGTGCAATATCAGCCTCTTTGATATATCCTTCTTCTGCTGCAACCTCTGCAACTGCATCAAGGTTTGAAAGGCTGTAGTTGATTACATTTGCTGCTGCAAGTCTGTCAAGACCCTTCTTCATACCATATGTGAAAATACTTGCAATACCGAGAACTTCAGCGCCTGCTTCACGAAGAACTTCAACGACCTCGATACAGCTGCCTGCAGTTGAAATAAGGTCTTCAACAACTACTACCTTCTGACCCTTTTCAAGCTTGCCTTCAATCTGATTTCCTCTGCCGTGGTCCTTGTGACCTGAACGCACATAGCCCATTGGAAGACCGAGAATGTGAGCAACGATTGCTGCGTGAGCGATACCTGCAGTTGAAGTACCCATAATTACCTCACAGTCAGGATAGTACTTGAGAATTGTTTTAGCAAGACCTGTTTCCACATCGTTTCTTACTGTGGGTGATGTGAGTGTAAGTCTGTTGTCGCAGTAAATGGGGCTCTTGATGCCACTTGCCCATGTGAAGGGCTGTTCGGGACGGAGAAATACCGCCGAAATTGAGAGTAAGTCTTTTGCAATAAGTTTTTCCATGATATATCTATCCTTTCTGTTTAAATTACATTTTTATCTATCAGCTTACAAATTCAGCTATACATCTTTCGTATGCTGCTACGGGATCCTCGGCTGCAGTAATGGGTCTGCCTACAACAATGTAGTCTGAACCGATTCTGTTTGCTTCTGCGGGAGTCATAACTCGCTTCTGGTCGCCGATGTCACCGTCTGCAAAACGCACACCGGGAGTTACTGTAAGAAATTTTGCGCCACAGGTTTCGTGTACCTTCTGAGCTTCAAGAGGTGAGCAAACAACACCGTCAAGACCTGCATCAGCAGCATTTTTAGCGTAGTGCATAACCACCTTATCAATAGGTTCTTTTATAAGAAGGTCGTTTTCCATGCTTTCCTGATCAGTTGAAGTAAGCTGAGTTACAGCAATAAGAAGAGGTCTTGTGCCGTCGGGTCTTGTAAGACCTTCAAGAGCAGCCTCCATCATTCTCTTTGTACCTGAAGCGTGAAGGTTACATATATCTACATCGAGATTTGAAAGCACAGCCATTGACTTCTTAACTGTGTTGGGAATGTCGTGAAGCTTAAGATCAAGGAAAATCTTGTGTCCTCTCTCCTTGATTTCCTTTACGATTGAAGGACCTTCAGCATAGAAAAGCTCCATACCGATTTTTACAAAAGGTTTTCTGCCTGTGAACTTGTCGAGGAAGTTAAGAACAGCCTCTTTGCTGCTGAAATCACAAGCGATAATAACATCTCTACCCATTAGTGAGCACCTCCGATAATTTCTTTTAAATCTGTAATTTTATACTGTTCCATCACTGCAGGAAGCTCGTTTATGATGTCACGGCAAGCATAGGGATTAACGAGGTTTGCGGCGCCTACCTGAACAGCACAGGCACCTGCAAGCATCATTTCGATTACGTCCTTAGCTGACGAAACACCACCGATTCCTACAACGGGAATTTTTACCTTGTCATATACCTGATAAACAGCTCTCAGAGCAACGGGGAAGATTGCAGGGCCTGAGAAACCGCCCATTTTGTTAGCGATAACGGGCTTTTTTGTTTTGAGGTCAATTCTCATACCGAAGAGAGTGTTTATAAGGCTTAAGCCGTCTGCGCCTGCCTCTTCGCAAGCGAGAGCAATTTCTGTTATATCTGTAACATTGGGAGTAAGCTTTGCAATTACAGGCTTTGTTGTAACAGCCTTAACTGCCTTGATTACCTCCATAGCACCCTCAGGAGATGTGCCGAAGTTAGTTCCTCCTGCGTGTACGTTGGGACAGCTGATGTTGATTTCAAGAATACCTACCTGGTCTTCCTTGTCGAGAAGCTCAGAGCATTTTACGTACTCTTCAACGCTGAAGCCGCCGATGTTGGCAATAACCTTTTTATCGAAAACCTTTTTAAGCTTGGGAAGCTCATTTGCAATTACGTCGTATACACCGGGATTCTGAAGACCTACGGAGTTAATCATACCGCTTGTACATTCTGCAATTCTCGGTGTGGGGTTACCGAATCTTGACTCAAGAGTTGTACCCTTGAAAGAGAAGCTTCCGAGGCAGTTGATATCGTAAAGCTCAGCAAACTCATAGCCGAAGCCGAATGTTCCACTTGCGGGGATTACGGGATTGTCAAGTTCTAAACCACAGAGATTTACTTTTGTGTTTACCATATAATCTCCTCCCTTTTAAGTACGGGGCCGTCTTTGCATATACGCTTGTTGCCGTACTTCGTTTTACAGCTGCAACCCATACATGCACCGAAGCCGCAGCCCATTCTTTCTTCAAAGCTGTATTCACCGCTGCCTACAGCAGTTTTTTCAATTGCTTTGAACATAGGCATTGGTCCGCAGGTGTAGAAATATGTATAAGTCATATCCTTCATTGCATCAGTTACAAAGCCTTTCACGCCGTGTGAACCGTCAACTGTTGTTACAATCGTTTCAGCACCAAGCGCTTTGAATTCATATTCATAGAATATTTCGTCCTTTGTATTGAAGCCGAGAACAACCTTAACTTTTTTACCCTCGGCAATAAGTCTTTTGCAAAGGCCGTACATGGGAGGCACACCAACGCCACCACCAATGAGAAGAGGCTCATTTCCTGAGAGGCTTACATCAAAGCCGTTTCCGAGACCTGTAAGCACGTCACACTCATAGCCCTCTTTCCAGGCTTTCATTTTTTCGGTACCCTCACCTACTACTTTATAAATAACAGTTATTGTGCTTTCATCCCAATCGCAGACTGAAATCGGTCTTCTGAGGTAACAGCCCTCAACTGTAAAGTTGATGAACTGACCGGGTCTTGTAAGGTCGCTTGTATCACCCTCGATAACCATTTTGTAAACGGTTTCAGTAAGCCTTTCATTTGAGAGCACTTTGTAAATACCCTGTTTCACTTTACTCTTCCTTTCTCAGAATATCTTTTCGCCTTTTATGTAAGTGTGAAGAATTTTACCCTTTACCTTCATACCCTCAAAAGGTGTAGCTTTACCCATTGAGTAAAAATCTTCACTTCTGATTTCGTATTCAGTATCAAGGTCAACTACGCAGAAATCTGCCTGCTGACCGACGTCTGTACCGCCTTTTATTCCAAAGCGTTTCTTCGGATTTATGCTGAGAAGCTCAACAAGCTTACTGAGGGAAATTACCCCCTTAAGCACAAGTTCAGTATAAAGCACGGGAAAAGCCGTTTCAATTCCGACGATACCCATGGCACTTTTCTCAAGACCCTTGCCTTTTTCCTCAGCACTGTGAGGTGCGTGGTCAGTTGCAATCATATCAATTGTGCCGTCCTTGATACCCTCAATAAGAGCAAGTCTGTCCTCTTCTGAGCGGAGTGGCGGATTCATTTTGAATCTTCCCTCTTCCTTGAGGTCTTTATCAGAAAGGACAAGGTAGTGGGGACCTGTTTCGCAGGTTATATCCACACCTCTTTTTTTAGCCTCTCTGATAATTTCTACGCTCTCTTTGGTTGAAATGTGGCATACGTGATAAGCACAACCGGTTTTCTCAGCGAGTTTAATATCTCTTTCAATCTGCTTCCATTCGCTTTCTGAGCAGATCCCTCTGTGGCAGTGAGCTTTTGCATATTCACCGTCGTGTATGCAGCCGCCTTTAAGAAGCTCATTAACTTCGCAGTGTGCAACGATCATTTTGCCGAGTGCTTTTGCTTTAAGCATAGCCTTTTCCATAAGCTCGTCGCTCTGTACACCTCTGCCGTCGTCGGAGAAAGCTATTACATTTTCACTCATACCCTCCATATCGGAAAGCTCTTCACCCTGCTGACCTACTGTAATTGAGCCGTAGGGATAAACTGCAATTGCTGCGTCTTTTTCGATTATATCAAGCTGCTTTTTCAGGTTCTCCACACTGTCGGGTACGGGATTAAGGTTAGGCATACTGCATACGGCTGTATATCCGCCGTGAGCAGAAGCAAGTGTACCCGTTCTGATTGTCTCCTTATATGAAAAACCCGGCTCTCGCAAATGAACATGAACATCTGCAAAACCCGGTAAAATATAAGAATCAGAAAAAATAACAGTACCGCCCGCTTCCGCACTTTCGGAAACAACGATACCGTGGTCAACAAACAATGACAGAGAGGAAAGAGAACCGTTTTGATAAAGCTGTTTTCCTTTAACAGTTAAAGCCATGGTAATCCTCCTTAAAACATAACAATGTAGCTCTGTTTTTCTTTTCAAATCATTCTAACACAAAGGGTACTGCAAGGTCAAGTTCAATAGCCATAATTAATATATTTTTTACAATATATTTTTTCACTTTTTCTGTTGATATTATTTCCCAATTAACTTATAATAATTTATGTCTTTAATTAAATTCGAGGAGGTACGCCATGCAAGTTACCGTTAAAGCTTACGCAAAAATCAATCTTATGCTGGATATTCTTTCCACACTGCCCAACGGGTACCACGATTTATTTATGGTGATGCAGTCCGTTGACATTTTCGACACTGTTACGGTAAAAAAAACAGACAGCAAAAACATTAAAATAACCTGCGATGTTCCGTCAATTCCCACCGGTGAGAACAATATTGCCCACAAGGCGGCAACGGCTTTTTTTGACTACACAAAAAAGGAAAACTGCGGAATTGAAATTGATATTATAAAGAAAATTCCCCACGCTGCAGGGCTTGCTGGCGGAAGTGCAGACGCTGCAGGTGTCATCACTGCGCTGAACGCTCTTTTTGAAACAAACTTAAGCGAAAAAGAACTTATTGAAATCGGTTCAGTTGTAGGCTCAGATGTCCCCTTCTGTATTCTCGGCGGCACAATGCTTGCGCAGTATACAGGTACGGTGCTTTCACACTTACCTGACCTCAGCGAAGAATTTGTAATTATCGTAAAGCCTGAACAGAGCGTTTCAACCGGTGCGGCTTACTCAGCCTTTGACTCTGCCGAAAGAGTCCGCCACCTTGATACACATGAGATGCTTTCGGCAGTATGCAGCAAGGACAGAGACTCCTATCTCAAACACATCGGCAACGTTTTCGAACAGTTCATTGATGTGCCTGACAGAGTTGTAATCAAGGGTATAATGCGTGAAAACAACGCCATTACCTCCTGCATGAGCGGAAGCGGTCCCAGCGTTTTCGGTATTTTCAACAATGCCTTTGATGCACAGAACTGTATTGCCGAAATGAAAGAGCGTTTTGACAATGCACACCTTTGTTCCTTCGTTAATAAGGGCTGCGAAATAATTTGAATCAGCTTAACGTTAAAATGGCTGTCGCCTGAGAAAGCGACAGCCGCAGACTGTCGATAAACGCACAAGAACAACTATACTGTTTTAAAATCAGTTGAAACAAACAATTTTAAAATTTAATCTTAACTAAAAAATCTCACAAAGTATCGAACTTTGTGAGATTTTAGTATTGTTTTGACCTTTTTTTTGCCCTCTCGGAGTACCTTTGTACGCCTTCGAGACAAAGAAAAGGTCATCTTGTACATTTCTCGGCAGTCTTTCAGCTTGTCGAAAACTCCTTTTTCGACAAGCTGAGGCTGTCGCCTGAGAAAGCGACAGCCGTAATTTTTATGCTTCGATAAAATAAGGTGAAACAGCAATAAGGTACTGAGCGAGATAGTATGTAACGATGTTGATAACAAATCTACCGACAGTAACCTTCTTGTCGTTTGGTGTGAAGTAAATTGCAGAAAGAACGATATCTGAAACAAGGAATGATGCACCGGCAATTGCAAAAAGCAGGTGTGCAGTTGCGCCTGTTTTGATGAAGGCCGAAACTGCTGTGCCCATCATAAATGAAAGCACTGCGCCGTATGCGAAAACAATCCATCTGAACTTTCCGAAATCCTGCTTGAGGGGCTTGGAAAGAATTTCATTGAACACGGGAAGTACAATTGCTGCAACAAGAGGTATAATGAAATCTTTCAGACCAAACTCAGCATTTTTTGCAACTGCAAAAATATAGAAGAAGTGTCCTATTCCGAAGTTAAGAAATCCTAATGTAAGGTACTTGTCTTTGTGGTTAAGGTGAATCCACTTCTGGTCAAGATAAACGTCACCGAGAAGTCCCATAACACCGCCTATTACAACAGGCAGACCGAATAAACAGTTTTCAGGCTTTTCAAACACAGCCAGTGCAGCAGTTGAAATATATACTACGCTGACAAGACTCTTTACTTCAAGACCGAGAACACTTCTTTTTCTGCAGCATACAAGAATATATGTAAGCAAAAGAATTGAGCCAAGTACTATTGTGATTATCATGCTGGTCGGTAACATTTTTATCTCTCCTTAATTTATTTTCCGATTATTTTTCACGTTATTGTCAAGCGTCGATTACGATGCCTCTCTCTTCTCTCTTCTGAGCAAGCTCGCTGATGATTCTCTGCTTTTCTTTGCCTGCAATCTTATAGAAGAACATAGGAATTGCACAAAGAAGCATACTGATACCGGGAACTATTGACACAAGAGTGAACATTGCAAAACGAAGGTTTTCAGGCATTTCAAGAGCAGATACAACAGCTGTTGAAGAGAGCATCTGAGAAGGCTCAAGACCGATTACCATATACATAATTACGATACCTGAGGTTGCAAAGGCATTACCGATTTTATTGATAAAGCCCTGACAAGCAGCACCGAGTGCATTGTCACGGAAGCCCGTTGTAAGCTCCATATAGTCAAGACAGTCGCAAATCATAGCAAAGCATACTGTGTTGATAACACCGAGAGGTATGCAAGAAATGATAATGAAAGGAATACAAGCGTAAAGATTCATAGTAAACCAGCCAACTACGGTTGTAACAATACTCGCAGCAAAGCCAGCAAGACAGCTTACGATAACAAGCTTCTTGTAGTCAATTTTCTTCATCAGCTTGGGCATAAGAAGTGTTGCACCGAAAAGTCCTACGATTGAGCTAATCTGGAATACAGTTTTAACTGTTGAAATACTGGATTCAATTGCGGCAATTCTTTCTGCTTCAGTTGCAAGAGTCGCAAGGTCAGGACCTATGTAGAACGAATAACGTGCAACGTGAATTGCAGCTGCTGATACCATATAACGTCCGCTTGAAAGAACGCCCATAAGAAGCACGAGCACAAGGGGCTTACACCTGAATATACGTGTAAGCTGTGAAGGCTCACCGGGTTGACGCTTATGTGAGGGCATTTTAACTCTCTCTTTTACACCTGTGCATACGAAAGAATAAAGGATTGTACCCAGACCAACTGTTACAACTGCCATTACAAGATACTTTTTCTTCTGTACTGTAAGGGGATCGGGAGTTACTTCCTGAGCCTTAACCCATGCAGCCATAATAAGACCAACAACAAGGAAAAGCACTTCGGGAACTGCTGAACCGATACTGTTAAAGATTTTACTGATTGAAATTACAGAGCTTCTTTCTTCTGAGTCCGGTGTCATAACATTGGGAATACCCCAAAAGGATACATCACCAACGGTGTAAATCATACCCCAGGCAACGTAAACAATTGCTGAGTAAATCATAAGCTCGGTTTTTCCGAGATTGGGGCTTAAATACATAAGGAATGTAATAATAGCAACAGGAATAAGAGCAAAACGGATAAACGGTATCATTTTTCCGCTTTTAAGATTACTTCTGTCAACTATCATACCCATAAGAGGATCATTGATAGCGTCCCATATTCTTGCAAGAAGCATAAGCAAAAGCACGAACATAGGTGTAAGCTGAAGCACATTCAGATAGTAGTCACTGATATAGCTTGACATAAGGGCGTATATCATACCCTGTCCCATACCGGCAACACAAAAGGCTGTCAGTTCTTTTTTGGGTACATATTTCTTTGTTTCCATTTTTGACCTCCTGAAGTTAAAATTCAGTTTAAATATGTTTGAACATTATAACATATTCGTAACATTTTTTCCATCTTTTTATCACAAGACTTATTTTCAAGCTGTAGAAAATTCGAACCTTTTTTTGTTCTTTTTGCCGAAACTCACGGTAATTATTGAAAAAGAAACGGCTTTGCTGTATGATGGAAATGATATTAAATTCAAAGGAGAAAATAAAATGGCTAAACCGTCAGAATACTTTGTAAAAACCTTTTCCTGGCAGTCGGAAAGCAAAACAGACAGTAATTTCATAGTAATAAGAAACGATGTGCGTTTTTCTCTTATTACGGAAAGACTTCTAAGAGTTGAAGTTGACAAAACCGGACATTTTACCGATGAACCCACCCAGACCGTTGTGTGCAGAGATTTTTCCGCACCTGAATTCAGAATAGTTGAAGATGGCAACATACTCATAATTATTACAACAAAGACTATTTTCAAATATGATACAAAGGCTCACAAAATGATAGGCATTTCCCTTAAAGACGGAAAAAGCCTTACCGAATACTCTTCAGGCAACCTTAAAGGTACATACCGCACACTTGACCAGGTTAACGGTGCAGTAGCCTTGGGTGACGGTGTAATGTCAAGAAACGGTGTTGCTGTTATTGATGACACTCTCAGCCTTATACTCAACCCTGACGGCACAATCGGTGAACGCAGAAAGACTGAAAAGGACGAATACTATTTTGCATATAACCACGATTACAGAGCTTGTCTCTCGGACTTTTTCAAGCTCTGCGGTAAGGTACCTCTTGTTCCCCGCTACTGTCTCGGTAACTGGTGGAGCCGTTATAAAGCTTACACCCAGGAAGAATATCTTTCACTTATGGACGAGTTTATTGACAGAAAGATTCCCATTACTGTTGCAACCGTTGACATGGACTGGCATTGGGTTGACGTAAAAAAACGTTTCGGCAAAAGCGGCAGCAAGTTTGTGCTTAATCCCTTTAAGGCTGACAATATTTTCCAAGGTGACGGTTGGACAGGCTACAGCTGGAATACTGAGCTTTTCCCCGACTACAAAGCTTTCCTCAAGGAGCTTCAGGACAAAAACTTCAAGGTTACTCTTAACCTTCACCCTGCTCAGGGCGTACGCTTCTTTGACGATATGTATGAAGAGATGGCAAAAGCTATGGGTATTGACCCTGCAACAAAGCAGAGAGTTAACTTTGACATAACAGACCCTCAGTTTATTGATGCTTACTTCAATATTCTCCACAAGCCCTATGAAAATGAAGGCGTTGACTTCTGGTGGATTGACTGGCAGCAAGGCAAGAAAACTGCCATAAAGAATCTCGACCCCCTCTGGGCACTCAACCATTACCACACCCTTGCGAACGAAAGAGAAAATAAGCGCCCCCTTATTCTTTCCCGTTTTGCAGGTGCAGGCTCGCACAGATATCCCCTTGGCTTCTCAGGTGACACACATATTACATGGGCTTCTCTTGACTTCCAGCCCTACTTCACCAACACTGCAACAAACATCGGTTACACCTGGTGGAGCCACGACATCGGCGGTCATATGATGCAGAGCAAGGACGACGAGCTTTATGCACGTTGGGTACAGTACGGACTTTACAGTCCTATTATGCGTCTGCACTCCACAAGCAACGAATTTATGGGCAAGGAACCGTGGAAACACAACCTTCAGAGCGAAACTGTTGCAGTCAGTGCGCTTCGTGAAAGACACGCTCTCATCCCCTACCTTTACTCAATGAACTACCGTACGCACGAAAAATCACTTGCACTTTGTGAACCCATGTATTACGCTTACCCCGAAAACGAGGAAGCTTACAAGGTTAGAAATCAGTACTTCTTCGGCTCAGAGCTCATGGTTGCTCCCATCACTTCAAGAATGAATCAGAAAACCTACCTCGGTGCCGTTGAAGTTTGGCTTCCCGAAGGCAGATGGACCGACATTTATACAGGCGCAATCTATGAAGGAAACAAAACGCTGAAGATGTACCGCGGACTCGAAAGCATTCCCGTTTTCGCAAAAGAGGGTGCAATCATTCCCATGTCCACCAATAACACCGAAAACAACTGGAAAAATCCCAAGGATATGACCCTGAGAATCTTCAGAGGTAACAACACCTTCCCGCTTTACGAAGATGACGGTGAAACCAACGAATACAAAAACGGCAATTTTGCAATTACAAACTACACCGTAAATGAAGAAAACGGAAACCTTGAATTCATAATTTCTCCTGCTGAGGGCAACTGCAGCAGTCTTCCTCAGAGAAGAAACTACACTCTCGTTTTTGAAGATGTTGCTTCAAGTAAGAACGTTGTAATTTTTATAAACGGTAAAGAAGCTAACGCCGAAGTTAAGTCATACAAAGGAAAAACAACCGTTACTCTTAAGGGTATCACTCCAAAAGGCAAGGTTGAAATCAGATTTGAAGGCTTTACTCCAAGAGAAAACAGACCTAAGAAGGACCTTATAATTGAACTTGTTACAAAGTATCAGATGGACGTTGCAATGAAAGCCCTCAAGTTCACATCATACCTTAAGAGAGTCGATAATAACATTCCCCAGTGCGAAGAATGCTTCTACGGTCCCATTAAAGAAGTTGTTGAAATGAAATAACACAAAATCACCCCGACAGTCAGATGAACTGTCGGGGTAAGCATTATATATCGTAAATTACAAGCAGTGTTCCGTCTTTCACCGAAATTGTACTCTCTTTTCCGATGAATTCGTTGCTGATTCCTATGGGAAGATTTGCTTTAAGTGTAAAATCATTTACCTCATATTTCAGGTTTTTAATATTCACACCGTGACTTTCATCACATAGAGAGAACACGGAAACGTAGCCTGTTTTTTCTTCCTTAAAGTTGATTTCACTGTTTCTGAACGCAGTCAGGAGCTTTCCTTTGTGTATAAGTGTACCTCTTGCACCCTCACTGCAGATATACGAAAGAAGCTGTACATTTGCAACGGAGTGTTCAAATCTGTCACCGCCTAAACCACCGTAAATTACAAACTCCTTGTAGCCTTTTTTTAAGCCTTCGTTTACGGCAAGCATCATATCGGTTTCGTCTTTTTCTCTGGGTGCAACTATTTTCTGCTGTGTGTCGGGAATTTTTCCGTAGGAATCAAAATCTCCCACAACAAGATCAGGCTCTTTACCGAGAAGTGTTCTGTAGGCATAACCGCCGTCTGCGCAGATTATATAATCCTCTTCTTTAGCTTTTATTCTCGCTTTAGTATAAACGTCACCTGCGCCAACAATATAGCAAATTCCTTTCAAGTTTATTCATTCCCTTCTTTAATACTGCTTTTTTCTTATTAGCATACCACATTCCTTGCCGTTTTACAAATATTTTTTTGAAACCTATTTACAAAACAACGTTTATCAAATAAAATAATGTAGATAAAAATTAAGGAGCATATAATGAATATACAGATTTACGGCACTGCGAAGTGCTTTGACACAAAAAAGGCTCAACGTTATTTCAAGGAAAGAAACATCAAGTTTCAGTTTGTTGACCTGGCTAAATACGGAATGAGCAAGGGCGAATACCAGAGTATTAAAAGAGCTCTCGGTATGAAGCTTGAGGACCTTGTAAACGAAAAAAGCAAGAAGTACGAATCTTCATTTATTAAATATCTTGCTTCAGAGGAAGCCAAGGAGGAAAAGCTTTTGGAAAATCAGGAGCTTTTCAAAACACCCATTGTAAGAAACGGCAAGAAAGCTACTCTCGGATACTGCCCTGAGGAATGGAAAAAGTGGGAGGAGGAAAAATAAAATGGTAACACAGGCGCAAATTGACAGAATCAATGAGCTTTCAAGAAAATCAAAAACCCCCGAAGGACTTACCGAAGAGGAAAAGGTTGAACAGCAGAAACTCAGGAGACTTTACATTGATTCATTCAAAGAAAGTCTTGTTGGACATCTTGAAAACACCTACATTGTTGACGAAAAAGGCAATAAGAAAAAGGTTCAGAGAAAAACTAAATAACTTAAAAAGGAATTGCAAACGCAGTTCCTTTTTTAGTATAAAATCTTCGCAGATAATATATAATAGCAGTGTATCTTTGTTTGGAGTGATTATTTGAAAACCAATGAACTTTTTGACCTTAAGCACACACTTGCCTGCGATTATCTTTCCTCTTTTACTTACGGCTGGGAGGCTCTTGACGGCATTTCGCAAATGATATCTGAGCTTTCGGAAATTCTTCCTGATGATTTCAGGGAAATAAAAGAAAAGGTGTGGATACACAGGACTACAACGCTCAGTAATTCTGTTTGTATCAAAGGCCCCGTAATAATCGGAAAGAACAGCGAAATACGCCACGGTGCTTTTATAAGAGGCAGTGTGCTGATAGGTGAAAACTGCGTTATCGGCAACAGTACAGAGGTGAAAAACTCAATCCTCTTTGACGGCGTTGCAGTGCCTCATTTCAACTACATCGGAGACAGCATTTTAGGCTTTAAGGTGCACTTCGGTGCAGGAGCAATTACATCAAATGTAAAATCAGACAAAAGCCTTATAACCGTAAAAGGCATTTCAACCGTCATAACCAACCGGAGAAAATTCGGTGCCCTTGTAGGCGACAACACAGAAATCGGCTGCAATACCGTTCTTAATCCCGGTACGGTTATCGGCAGAAACTGCACTGTCTATCCCCTTTCCTGCGTCAGAGGCGTAATACCCGATTCCTACATCTATAAAAGTGCAGATAATATTATCCGAAAGGAGTAATTTATGGGCAAATATTTCGGTACAGACGGCTTCAGAGGAAGAGCCAATGTTGACATCACAGCAGAGCACGCTTTTAAAATCGGCAGATTTTTAGGGTGGTATCTTACAAAGCACAAAGAAGAACGTGCAAGAATTGTAATCGGAAAAGATACAAGAAGGTCAAGCTATATGCTTGAATATGCCCTCTCGGCAGGTATAACCGCATCAGGCGCAGATGCATATCTGCTTCACGTGACCACTACCCCCTCAGTAGCTTATGTTACGGTAACAGACGGCTTTGACTGCGGAATTATGATTTCGGCAAGCCACAACCCATTTTACGACAACGGCATAAAGCTTCTCAACAGTAAGGGCGAAAAGGAAACAGACGAGCTTCTGAATATGATTGAAGCTTACCTTGACGGCAAAGCTGACCCTGTCCCCTTTGCAATAGACACTGCTATCGGCAGAACCTTTGACTATTTTGAAGGCAGAAACCGTTACGTTGCCTATTTGATTTCCACTGCAACCGAATGCTTCAAGAACATAAAAGTGGGGCTTGACTGCAGCAACGGCAGCACTTGGAATATAGCTAAAAACGTCTTTGATGCTCTCGGAGCAAAAACCTTTGTAATTTCAGCTGAGCCCGACGGCACGAACATAAACAGAAGCTGCGGCTCCGTTCACCCCCAAAATTTACAGAAGCTTGTTCTTGAAAACGGTCTTGACATAGGCTTCAGCTTTGACGGTGACGGTGACAGGTGTATTTGCGTTGACGAAAAAGGAAACATTGTTGACGGCGACGGTATTCTTTACATCTGCGGTAAATATTTCAAAGACAAGGGTATGCTGAAAAATGACACCGTTGTTACAACTGTTATGTCCAATTTCGGTTTGTATAAAGCATTTGAAAGTGAAGGAATAAAAGCCGAAAAGACTGCTGTCGGCGACAGATTCGTTCACGAATGTATGAGAGAAAAGGGCTACTTTTTAGGCGGTGAACAATCGGGTCATATTATCTTTTCAAAATATGCCACAACGGGTGACGGTATTCTAACTGCACTTATGATTATGGAAATTATGCTCAAAAGAAAAAAGACTCTCAGCGAGCTTATGCAGGGCTTTGAGCGTTACCCTCAGTACTTATTGAACGTTGCTGTTAAGGATAAAAAAGAAGCTCTTAAAAGCGAAAAACTCCTTTCACTGAAATCAAAAACAGAAAACGAGCTCGGAGAAAACGGAAGAGTTCTCATAAGAGAATCCGGCACCGAGCCCGTTATAAGAATTATGGTTGAGTGTGAAAGTCAGGAAAAATGCGAAACGCTTTGCAAAAGCTTAGCTGCCGCTTTTAAATGACGGCAAGGGGGTTGTTTCTCCCCTTATGTTTGTTGTATTACCGAAAGCCGGTTTACTTTCCGGTTTTTCGGTTTTTTCTGTTTTTAAAAGGTAATTATCGCTGATTATCATATCGCACACAAGAGAATCGGAATAGTAAGTAAAGCTGAAATTCTCCTGATTTTTGGAAAGCTCACCCTGCTTCATATAAGTTTCTTTGTTATAAAGAGAAAACTCGTTCATCAGTGCCTCGGCTTTATTCTTGTCAAAGCCGCAATAGGCTCTTATTGCTCCTTCAACAGTTTCGGTAAAATCCTCAATTGCTTCAAGAGATGGTACAGTGTTTTCACCGCTTCTTCCCCTCTTTGCCACAGCAATTCTTATCTGCTTGATTCTGTCATTTTCCGTAACTAACTTCATAACAACCGTAGGTGTATCGTCTTCAATAAAAACCTCAAAAACTCCGTCACCCTCGTCTTCATATGAATACACGTCCTCAAAATCAATATCCTCATCAGACACACGGTTAAAATTATAAATGAAGCCGCTTAAATCCATAAACCGACTCTGTGAGCAGGCAGTGAGAATTGAAAAAGACAAGAACAATACTGAAAGCTTAATAATACTTTTTTTCATAACAGGTCCCCTTTCGTTATATTAATATTATTTCCGAAAGGGTAGTAATATGAAAAGCCCGGGCTTACTAAAATGCCCGGGCTGTATTTATTTATCTCAGCTTATAAACATTCGCCTCAAACGGAAGAAGCTCGTCTGCTCTCTTGACGGGAGCATTTGTAGCAACAAGCGGGAAGCCGTTTGTACAAACAGGCTTTTTCTGAAGCTTAGCTGTAAGGTTGAGCTCAACGAAGAAGGTGCCGTTTTCGTCGGTACGGTAGTAGGAAAGAACGTCCTTCCACTTTTTCTGTGCCAGCTTGAACTCACCGTAAACAAGAGTGCTGTTTTCGTGGCGTAGCTTTGTCATTTTACGGTAGAAATTAAGAACGGAGTTTTCGTCCTTATCCTCAGATTCTGCGTTGATTTTTTCGTATCCGTCAATTACCTGAATCCAGGGAGTACCCGTTGTAAAGCCTGCGTTTTTCTCGCTTGTCCAGCACATGGGAGTTCTGCCGTTATCACGTGTACCCGCTTTGATGTCTCTGAAAGCATCAGCAGGTGAAGTGCCTTTTTCTGTGATTTCCTTATAGTAATTGATAGCCTCAACGTCACGGATATCCTCCATGCTCCTGAAATTGGCGTTTGTCATACCAAGCTCCTGACCCTGATAGATAAAGGGCACACCCTTGAATGTCATCTGCAGAACTGCAAGAAGCTTACTCATTTCATCTCTGAAGTAACCGTCAGGACAAACCTTTGATGTCATTCTTGTAAGGTCGTGATTTTCTACGAAAACTGTAGGCCAACAGTGATTGCCATAATCTAGCTGCCATTTAACAAGCTCCTTAGCCATAGGTCTGAGGTCGTATTTGTAAACGCTGAAGCGCTTTTTACCGGGATTTTCAACGTGGTCAAAAGAGAAAACTACGCTAAGCTCGTTACGGTAGTCGCCGGTCATAAGCTTGCTCATTTCAATACCCGTGCCCTGACATTCGCCGACTGTGAAGGCATCAAATTTGCTGAAGCAATTTTCGTTCAACTCTTTAAGGTACTTGTGAAGTCGGGGACCGTAGAAATAATGCTCAACGCCCTTTGTACCCATAAGTGCACCGATTCCTTCGTTACCGTCAGGAAGTCCGTCTGTTTTTGAAATGAAGCTGATTACGTCAAGACGGAAGCCATCAACGCCCTTTTTCAGCCAGCCGTTTATCATTTTATAAAGGTCTTTACGCAATTTTTCGTTTTCCAGTTAAAGTCCATCTGCTTTTTTGAGAAAAGGTGAAGAGCCCACTGCTTTCTTTCGGAATAATAATTCCACGCAGAGCCTGAGAAAATGCTGTCCCAGTTGTTGGGAGGTGTATTTTCATCGCCGTCTCTCCAGATGTAGTAATCCTTATAGGGTGATTCGGGGTCAGTTGCAGAGGAAACGAACCACTCGTGCTCGTCTGAGCTGTGGTTGATAACAAGGTCCATAATAAGCTTCATATCACGCTTGTGAACTTCTTTGAGAAGCTTATCAAAATCCTTCATTGTGCCGAATTCTTCCATAATTTTGTTGTAATTACGGATATCATAACCGTTATCGTCGTTGGGTGAATCGTAGATAGGGCTGCACCATATTGCATCAACGCCAAGCTCTTTAAGGTAGTCGAGCTTTTCGATTATACCCTTGAGGTCACCTATACCGTCGCCGTCGCTGTCCTTGAATGAACGGGGATAAATCTGATAGAAAACAGCTTCCTTCCACCATTTCTTTTCTACGGGAACATCGTCCATCAGCGGTACATCAGGCTCACTGTTGAGAATAGAGATAATTGAATCGATAAAGTCGTCATCAATTTTACCTAAGGAAGCCTTACTTAAAAATTCAAGAGTGAGATTTGAAAGCGGAGCTTTGCCTAAAAATTCACCTCTGATTCCCATTGATGTGCAGGCCTTCATAATAATATCGTGACCTGCAGGGGTTGCTAAAATGTCTTTGAGTTTTGTGTTTTTAGTAACTGTCATATTATCCTCCTGAGTAAAATTATTACTGTTTTATAATATACTATCTATCAGGTTTTTACAAGGCGGTAACAGAAATATTTCCGTTTTTTCTTTCCACCTCAACCACGCCGTAGAGATTTATTCTGCAGTCATTTTCAATTATTCTTGCGTGGAGTTCATACTCTGCATAATTGAGATTCAGGTACTCCGCTTCACTATTGGGAAGCACCGCTTCAATTTTCACTCCTGTTCTTTCAATATAGTCGAGAATATTTTCATATAGATAATAGTCACCTGAAAAACCAACAAGGACTCCCCTGTCCCTGACGGAAACAATGCAACAGTTTTCACCTTCAGAGAAATATTGCACCTTTGGTGATTTCAGATGAACGGTATATTCGGTAGCGAAGCATACCGCAAAAACAAGGCTGAGAGAAACTGCAATAAGCTTTTTAATTCTCGCACTTTTAATCATAGCTATTAAAAAAATACCAACTCCGCAAAGTATAAAGAACGGAAATAGAAAGTTATAATCAAGGTGAATTTTGGAAAAGCCAAGTGAACCCATAAAAGTTACTGCTGAAATTATAAATTCCGAAACGTATCGGCAGAAAAGTCCGAGGACTGTTGAAATCAAAGGCAGCCCTGATGCAAGGGTAAATATCCCAACTGCTACCACAAGGGGCATACAAACCGGCATAACTATAAGATTTGTCAAAGCAGATACAGACGAGATATATCCGAAATAATATGTGGTTATAGGCAGGGTAAAAGCGGTAACGGATAAGCTTACAAGCACACTCTCCGTTATTGCCGTAAGCAGTTTCAGCTTATATGTACCCTCAAGAAGTGTTTTCTTGCTTTTCAGAAGTTTGTCGCTTATCGGAAAAGCAAAAACAAGTATGCCCAGAGTCGAAAACAGCGACAGCATAAAGCCTACGTCGTACACCGTATAGGGGTTGCTTAAAATAACCGCAGTCAGTGCAAATCCTAAGGAGTTCAGCGGGTCTGAGTCTTTACCTATAAGCTTTCCGAAGAGATACAGAAGCGTCATCAGTCCGGACCTTTTAACTGAGCCTGAAAGTGAGGCAAAATTCATCATAAAAACCACGCATAACAGCATAATTACATAAGGCACCTTGCTCTTTTTACCCTTTGTTTCAAGAAGGTAACCTACAAGAAAAATCCATGCTGAAAGGTGTAGTCCCGAAACCGCCATCAGATGCACTACGCCGGCATATTTTGAGTTATTATAAAATTCATCGCTGACGTAGGTTTTGTCGCCCGTAAGCACTGCAATCATCAGCCCTGCGGTGTCACCGTTAAAATGGCGGATAATTATATCGGTTGCCTTTTCTCTTAAAAGTGAGGCGTAATAATACATGCTGCGAAAAGTGGGACTTTCTGTTGTAAGCTCCCTGATTTTATAAGCACCGAGATTTATCCCCTGACTACGAAAATATCGCTTGATGCTTTCACTTGTTTCGCCCGTTTCATAAACAGTTGCGGTAAAAGTTACTTTGTCCCCTATTATGAGGTCTTTGTGATTTAATTCATCACGAGTTTCACTGAAGGACATTCTCAGCCTTCCTTTTACCTTTTCCCCGGAAATCTCGTTGAGCTTTATAACACAGTAGTGTCTGCCGTTATCTCTGTTGAATTCAGGTAATTCGCACACTGTTCCGCATACCTGAAGATTTTCTCCCTTACATTCAAGAGCGTGAATATAAGAAGAATCTGAAGCAAACAACAAAAGACAGGCAACAGCAAGTCCCGACAATACAGTCGGAATTACTGAAACCTGTCTGATTTTCTTAATTATTAAAGATACGATGAAAAGACAGCCGAAACCGATAGCCAAAGTCAACGAAACAAGCCCGTTTGAAATACTGCTTAAAACGAGCAAGGTGAAAAGCATTGTAAAGCCAAAAACGGTAAGCGGTCTTTTCACGGCTTAGATTATTTTAAGAAAAGCGGAAGCTTTTCAAGGTAGATAATATCGTCTCTGTCAGCTGCATCGCCTTCAGCGAGAATAGCTGCCTGACCGACAACGTTTACATCAAAGTTCCTTAGAAGTTCCTGAACAGCTGCAAGAGATTCACCTGTGCTGATAACGTCGTCGAGAATAAGCACTCTTTTGCCTCTCATCTGCTCGCCTTCAAGACCGTCAAGATAAACTGTCTGCACCTTATCGGTAGTAATTGAACGCACGTTAACTGAAACAGGTTCTTTCATATAGAGCTTTGCACCCTTACGGCAGATAAAGTACTTCTTACCGCTCTGTCTTGACATTTCGTGAGCAAGAGGAATTGCCTTTGCTTCGGGAGAAACGATGAAATCAAATTTGGGGCAAACCTTTAAAAGCTCTGCAGCTGCAGCAACTGTAAGTTCAGCATCACCGAAAATTACAAAAGCGGCAATATCCAGTTTTTCGTTTACTGTACAGATGGGAAGCTCTCTTTCAAGTCCTGCAATAGTCATTTTATATGTTTCCATATAGGTCACTTCTTTCAGTTGAATTTTACATAAAAATTATACACTGTTTTTATTTTGGTGTCAAGCAGTCCGTTTCTGTAATTTGAGACAAGCAACAACTTAAAAACTGCTGTTTCTGTTATCAAGCAATTCCCTTGTAGTTTTCACAATCACATAAAGCGCCAACACAATTATAATAACGCTTATTCCGCCGCCGGTTGCTGCAATCATTATCTTCTGCGTTCCGGACGGCATATCATTTCCGAACTGCGAGAGCATTGCCGTTTCAAGTGTGAGCATTGATACGAGAGCTGAAGTGAATTTAACAATCTTTGAAACCGACATAAGAGGGCTGTTGTATTTTTTGAATTTCACCATATCGACAACAGAAGAAATGATAAGATAAAAGCTATATAAGGCGGCAACATAAATGAGATATCCTTCATACTCAAATCCTTTGTCAAAATTACACCTCCGCATTTAATGACATACCTACACATTTTGATTTTACAATTTAAAAGCTTTCATATTGTAAGAATTTTTTAAACAAAAATATTTGACTTTTTTACTGAGTGAATATAATATAATTGTGTAATACTATGAAAAGCAATTACCCGAAGGAGGTACAAATATGGATATTAAAAAAATTCTCTCTTACGTTGACCATACTTTGCTTTCGCAGAGTGCAACATGGGAAGAAATCAAAGCTATCTGCGACGACGGAATAAAGTACGGCTGTATGAGCGTATGTATTCCCCCGTCATACGTTAAAAAGGCGTCAGAGTATGTAAACGGAAAAATCAGAATCTGTACGGTTATCGGTTTTCCAAACGGATATAATACTACCAAGGCGAAATGCTTTGAGGCTTATGACGCTGTAGAAAATGGTGCCGACGAAATTGATATGGTAATCAATATCGGAATGCTTAAAGACAAGCGCTTCGACGATGTGCTTTATGAAATTTCCGAAGTGAAAAAGGCGTGCAAGGGCAAGCTTCTGAAGGTTATTATTGAAACCTGCCTTCTCACCGAGGAGGAAAAGATAAAAATGTGTCAGATTGTCTCTGAATCAGGTGCAGATTTCATCAAAACCTCAACGGGATTTTCAACAGGCGGTGCTACAAGAGAAGACATCAAGCTTTTCAGCGACAACGTAGCTTCACACCTTAAAATCAAGGCTGCAGGCGGAATTTCAAGTATTAAGGACGCAGAAGATATGCTCAGTCTCGGAGCAGAAAGACTCGGCACAAGCAGAATCGTTAAAATTGTAAAAAATGAAGAATCGCAAGGCTACTAAAGATAACGTTAGCAGAAACAAAAAGGAGAAGATTATGTCAGTTTCAACACCACACATCAACTTAAAGGAAGGCTCATCATTTGCAAAAACCGTACTTATGCCGGGCGACCCCTTAAGAGCTAAAATGATAGCAGAAACCTTTCTTGAAAATCCCGAGCTCATTAATAACGTAAGAGGTATTCACGGTTATACAGGCGCCTACAAGGGCCACAAAGTTTCAGTTATGGCAAGCGGTATGGGTATTCCCTCAATCGGTATTTACAGTTACGAGCTTTACAGCTTTTTCGGAGTAGAAAACATTATCAGAATCGGCTCTGCAGGCGGTCTTAAGGAAGGTATAAAGCTTCGTGACGTTGTTGCAGGAATCGGTGCAGACACTAACTCAAATTTTGCAAAGCAGTTTTCTCTCAACGGCACTCTTGCTGCAACCTGCTCTTACGAGCTTCTTTCAGTAGCAGTTGAGGAAGCGAAAAAGCTCGGACTTGACCTTAAGGTAGGTAACCTTTATTCAAGCGACACATTTTACGATGCAGACCCCGACTCACTTAAAAAGTGGGCTGAGGCAGGCTCAGTTGCAGTTGAAATGGAGGCTGCTGGTCTTTATCTCAACGCAAGAAGACTGAGAAAAAATGCACTTGCAATCTGTACAATTTCCGACCTTCCCTTAAAGGGCGAAGCATGCACAGCAGAGGAAAGACAAAACACATTTACAGATATGATGAAAATTGCTCTTGAAACTGCAGTAAGAATGGATGAACAGGCATGATTAAACGAGTATTTCTGATTGTACTTGACAGTGTAGGTATTGGCGAGCAGGAGGACAGCCACCTTTATTCCGATGAAGGCAGCAACACCTTAAAAAGCTGCTATATGCAGGAAGGCTTCTCTGCTTACAATATGAAAAAATTAGGACTTTTCAACATTGACGGCACTGATTACGCAGAAGGCACAGAAAACCCTCTTGGTGCATACGGACGTTTCAAGGAAAAATCAAAGGGCAAGGACACTACTACGGGTCACTGGGAAATCTGCGGTATTATTTCAGAAAAGGCTCTCCCCACCTACCCTGACGGCTTTCCCGATGAAGTAATCAGCGAATTTACCCGCCGTACAGGACATGGTGTTCTCTGCAACAAGCCATATTCAGGCACTCAGGTTATTGAGGATTACGGTGAAGAGCATATAAAGACAGGCGACCTTATTGTGTACACCTCTGCGGACAGCGTTTTTCAGATTGCGGCACACGAAGATGTTGTACCTCTTGAAAAGCTTTACGAATACTGCGAAATTGCAAGAGAAATTCTTTCAGGTCAGCATGGCGTAGGCAGAGTTATTGCAAGACCCTTTGAGGGTGAATTTCCCTTTAAAAGAACGCCTAACCGCCACGACTATTCTCTTGTTCCCCCTGAAACTACACTCATTGACGAGCTTACTGCAAATGGCTTTGAGGTTATTGCCGTAGGTAAAATCTATGATATTTTTGCCGGCAAATCCTTTAAGGAGAGTAATCCCACAAAATCCAACGCAGACGGAATGGCGAAAACCGATGCATTTTTTGAAAGCGATTTTAAAGGCCTCTGCTTTACCAATCTCGTTGACTTTGATATGCATTACGGCCACAGAAACGATGTTGAGGGCTATGCCAAAGCTCTTATGGAATTTGACGGATGGTTGGGTAAATTTATGGAAAAGCTTAAGGATAGCGACGTTCTTATGATTACTGCCGACCACGGCTGTGACCCTCTCACAGAAAGCACCGACCATTCAAGAGAGCACGTTCCCCTGCTCGTTTACGGTAAGGAAATCAAAAGTGTAAACTTAGGAACAAGAAATACCTTTGCCGATATCGGCAAAACTATAGCTGACCTTTTCGGTATTAATGCAAAAATACAAGGAGAAAGCTTTAAGAATCTTATTTTAAAGGGCTGATAAAATGACAGATAAAGAGCTTATTGAAAAAGCAAAAGAGGCTGCAAAAAACGCTTATGTCCCTTACTCAGGATACACCGTAGGAGCAGCACTTCTCACAAAAGACGGTAAGGTTTATCTTGGTTGCAACATTGAAAACGCCGCCTACGGTCCCACCAACTGCGCAGAGAGAACTGCCTTTTTCAAGGCTGTAAGCGAAGGCGAAAGAGTGTTTTCAAAAATTGCCGTTGTTGGCGGCAAAAATCTCCATTTCAAGGATTACTTTGCACCTTGCGGAGTATGCAGACAGGTTATGCG
>JBGVGM010000165.1:0-3790 GCA_045121655.1 Acutalibacteraceae bacterium
GGGCGCGGTGGTGCTGCTGTGTGTGGCTATGAATTGGCTGTAATTTGAGCAAACAAAAAGAACCCGATGCGTATGGGTTGTACAGTTAAGGACAGAAAAAAAGAAGCACGAAAATTTCGTGCTTCTTTTTGTTTTGTCTTATACCGTAGCAAGCAGGACATTTAGGCGCCCAAATGTCACTTGTTAGGAGAGCCTAAAACCCTTTTCTAAATAAATATCACCTATTCGATAAATTGGAATTTATCAGACATTAACTGTCCTACATTCTAAAAAGCCTTGATATTACTAGCCTTTTCAGCAACTTTAAACTCAATTGTTATGTATTTTCCCTTGTTTTTGCCCTTATGAGCGAAAATAAGGGAAACTTTTTATATCTAACCGCCAACTACCTTATCGAGCAGTCGTGCGGAAGTACGTTTTGCTTCTCGTGTTGAATGAGCATAAACGTTCATTGTGGTACTTACATCGGCATGGCCTAAAAGCTCCTGCACATCCTTCGGCGCTGCTCCATTAGAGAGCAAATTGCTTGTGAATGTGTGTCTAAGTTGGTGGAAATGAAACCCTTCGAGACCTTTTACCTTTTTGCTTGCTCTCTTGCACATAATACCAATCGTGCTTGGCGATTCATACGCTCCGTCAGGTCTTAAGCATACAAAGGATATCTCCTTGTATCCCTCGGGAACCTTTTCTTTTCTCGGCAGCGTATATACCTCATAGTAATTGCGGTCTTTTTCCTTAACCTCACAGTAATAATTGAGGCGGTATAATTCGCCGTATTTGAAACGGTTTTTGTGCTGTTCGAGCTTGGCTGTTCGCAGAATCTCTGCCAAGGTGTCGCAGAAGTCCACTGTTCGGACTTTTCTGCGTTTGGTAGCCCCTATCTCTGTTTTGTGCCTTGCGTTATTGTAACGCATGCTGCGACGCACCGTAAGATACTGCTTTTCAAGATTTACGTCTTGCCAAGTTAGTCCGCAGACCTCTCCAATGCGAAGTCCTGTGTAATAAGCAATCTGTATCGGGAGCAGCGCGGGGTTATCCTTTGCTTTCAGAAAATCCTCAAGCTTTAAGTACGTTTCGTGAGTAAGTGTTGGAATGGAAGCAACTTCACAGTTATCATCCGAGAACAGTTCGTAATCATCCTTTTTGCCGCGCCATACTACATACTGCATCGGGTTAAAAGAAATCATACGTTTTGGAAATACTGCAAAGCGGAACGCTCCTTGCAGAACGGCAGAGAACAATCGCAAGTAACCCTTGCTGAGTGCTTTCGATGTTGTACCGTCCGGATTTGCTCAGCCAAAGCTGAGCTGATCCATAAACACCTGCAGATGGTCGGCTGTTACACTTTTCAGTTTTCGGTTCCCTATGGGGTATTGTTTTATACGGTTAACTGTGCCTTGGTAAGCCATCACCGTACCGTTGCTTAGATTGCCAGGTTTTAGTTCTTCTTCTACCCACATATCAAGTAACATACCCACTGTAGTATTTTCGGATTTTGCTACAAATTTCTTTACTTCGTAGTCTTCCATTGCTTTACGGAGAAGCGATTCGGTTTCGCTCTTGCTTTCCGTTCCTGCGAACTCTCGCTGTACCTGTCTGCCGCTTTCATCTTCTACATAAAAGCGGTAGTACCACTTTTTACCTTTTTTTCTGACAGATCCTTTTGCCATAATAAAACTCCTTTCTGTTGGCAAACGGAACTGTTGCAATGTGTACCTTTATTATACCATTTTTTGAGCAAAATTGCAACAGTTCCTATGTGTTTTTTACCTGTCAGCTTACTGATTTTACGCTATCTATATCGAGTAGATCCACGCCTTGATTTATCTTTAAAAACTCTATTAACGCATCGGTTCTTACAATGTGCTTACGACCTATGAGCAGCACGGGTATTTTTCGCTCGCTCACTAATAAACGCAATGTATTTCTTCCGATACCGGTATATTCAGCAGCTTCTTCAATAGTCATTGCAATTTTTTCTACCATTGGCGATCCTCCTTATTTTATTTACCTCCATTTCCGCCGGAGGCTGGCCTTGAAACATATAACATATAAATTCTCCTTACGGGCGGTGGTTGGTTGCCACCGCCATAAACTATAGGCAGATAAACCGCCTAATCTTTATTTCCTATTCTAATTGTCCCTATATATCAATCCTACAGATTTTCGTCAGCAGGATATTATCGTCAATTTAAATTCTTCCTTCACAATTTTAATTAATAGATTACTTTTTCTTCGGCTTATCAGCCAAGTAAATCCTTGTTACCTCGGTTCTGTGGTGACCTAAGTTTTCACTTACAATCTTTCGTGCTTTCTTCGGTCTCTCTTGCAACGCTTCAGCGTAGGTTCTCTGTGCATAGGTGTGTCTTAGACTGTGCCAAGAGATTGTTTCGGTTCTTTTCTTTTTACCGTCTTCACTCAAATCCTCACGGTTTTCTACCATAAAGTATTTTCTGTTATAACTCATCCAATTCTGCAATGAACGCTTTTCTCGTTGAACGCCGCCCTTTTCGCTACCTGAGATTAAATAATCTCTCGGGTAACGACCTGAACATCTGGCATAGTTCAAATAATCAGTAATAATACCTCGTTGCTTTGCACTCAAATCAATCGCCCTTGTCTGACCGCCTTTGCCTTTTATGACGAGCTGACCTGTTTTTAATGCAGACATAAGGTATTCAACCCTAAGCGTACAAATTTCTTCAAGCCGCAAACCAAATTCAATGGCAAAGTCTATGCCAATGACCGCGTCCTGTCGGCCTTTTTCAATGGCCACCTGTCGTATACGGGCAATTTCTTTATCTAATAGCGAATGGTCTTTAACACCCGTTGCTCGTTTAGGCAGTGATAACTTATCATTTTTTGAAAGTCTATTTTTACTACCGGATTTTCTATGGAAATACCGTATGCCTGATAGATCGGATTGAATTGTTGCGGCTGAGTTATTTTCTTTAAGATGCTCCACATAGGCTTTAAAGTGTCGGTCTTCCACGTTCTTAAAGTTTTGCAGACGAAAATTATCGGCTAAAAACTTACAGAACCTTTTTGTTGCTTCAAAATACCGTGCTCGTGTTTTAAAGCTTAACTCATTGCTGTGCCTATAGATAGATTCGACTTGAGCAAGCAGGTTTTTATACAGTCCCGGGTTTAACACTGTAATATCATTAGAATCTGACATAGCAAACCGTCTCCTTTCTCCAAAAATTTTATTTAAACGCAAGGATAGGGACTAAGCCTTGCGTAAAAAACTGTGTACGAAAATAGTAAAAAATGCAGTATTTTCGTCAATAAAATATTCGGGGTTCTCCTGACGAAAATAATTTTGTGTACGAAAATTTTTCTGCTCATTTGCAAATGAAAGTCATATATCATCTCAAACCGTGGAGCATCAAAAATTGCATTTATAGATTGTGCTGACCTGATATCGAAATGTAAATAATATCAAAAGGACGGTCAGCACAATCCTTTTTTACGGGAAATGAAAATGATTTCGAAATATTCTCTCGAAACTATAATTATAGAACATATCGAAATTATAATCATCAAGCATATCGAAAAGTACATCATCAATCATACAAGAGCCATATTCAGTAACATCATAAATACAAATTATCATCATTTAATGTTATCTATAATAAATCTATCATTAACCTATATGGCTCTTAAAAGGAAAGTACGCAGGGCATAATACACCCACTGTCAATGGTGTGTACGAACCTTCATTTCTTGCTGATTGTTTTTTGACGCGGGTTATTTTGCCCTGATAAACTCGGCTCTCCGACTGCGTCTC
>JBGVGM010000166.1:0-4008 GCA_045121655.1 Acutalibacteraceae bacterium
TTATGATTAAATTATATCACAAAATACGAAAAAAATCTACGCTTTATGCAGTACTTATGCATTGCGTAGACTTTTTCAGTGCCCTTGTAAAATCAAGGTTTTTCGGACTTTTCCTTGGCAGGGGCAGAAGGACTTGAACCCTCGGCACGCGGTTTTGGAGACCGCTGCTCTACCAACTGAGCTATACCCCTATATTAAATTGGTGGGCCATCAGGGACTCGAACCCCGGACCGACCGGTTATGAGCCGGTTGCTCTGACCAACTGAGCTAATGGCCCATGTCGTTGCTGACTTTTAGAAGTATATCAAACTAAACGTTGTTTGTCAATAGTTTTAGGGGATTTTTTTCATTTATTAAAACATTTATGCTTATATTTTTGTGTCATAATAATACATTCTAAAAATATCTTTCTTTTTATATTGCACATTCATCCCTTTTGTGATAGAATCTAAAATGCTGAAAGTAGAGGTGTTATAATGAAAATTTCAACAGGGCTTTTACGAAGACTTCCTTTGTATCTCAGATACTTGCAGTCATTACCTGAAGAGACTGCAAATGTTTCCGCTACAACAATTGCAAATGCACTCGGGCTTGGCGATGTTCAGGTGCGTAAAGACCTTGGTGCCGTGAGCGGCAAAGGTAGGCCCAAAACCGGATATGACCGTCTTTTGCTTATAGAAACACTGCACGATTTTCTCGGATACAACAAAACTAAAAACGCCGTCATTTTCGGTGCAGGAAAACTTGGCAATGCACTTATGAGTTACAGTGGATTTGACGACTATGGCCTTCGTATTGTTGCTGCTTTCGATGTAAAAAATATCGGTATGTCATCTTCCGGTAAGCCTGTTTATCCACTCGAATCCTTCCCTGCTTTCTGCAAACAACAGAAAATTGAAATCGGTATAATTACTGTCCCTCAGTCAGCAGCACAAGATGTGTGTGATATGATTACAGATAACGGCATAAAAGCAATCTGGAATTTTGCACCGGCTCAGTTGTGCGTTCCCTCCGATGTTATCATTCACGAGGAAAATATGGCAGCTTCCCTTGCTGTTCTTTCAAAACAACTTGAAAATCTTTCATAATATAATAGCTGTGACCACCTAATAGGTAGTCACAGCTTGATTTTTATTTTGAATACTTATCGAGGTCAAACTGCTCGCCGCAGCCGTACTTTTCGTACACATAGTCAATATCCTTGTCACCTCTGCCTGAAAGACAAGCAAGGATTGAACCAGACTGATGCTCCTTGGCATAGCGGATTGCATAAGCTACTGCGTGAGCACTTTCGATTGCGGGAATTATACCCTCATATTTTGAAAGAAGGAAGAATGCTTCCATAGCTTCCTCATCAGAAACTGTTTCATAGTTGACTCTGCCGGTATCTCTGAGATAAGCGTGTTCGGGGCCAACACCCGGATAGTCGAGACCACTCGCAATTGAATAAACGGGAAGAGGTTCACCGTTTTCGTCTTGAAGAAGGTAGCTTTCAAAGCCGTGAAGTCTGCCCTTTGTGCCGTGTTTCATCGTAGCAGCGTGATCACCTACATTGTCACCTCTGCCGAGAGGTTCAATTCCGTAAATCTCAACAGGGTCTGAAAGGAAAGGTGTGAACATACCCAGTGAGTTTGAACCGCCACCTACACAAGCGCAGACTGCATCAGGCATAATGCCTGTCATTTCAAGAAACTGCTCTCTTGCTTCAATTCCGATAACTGACTGGAAGTCTCTTACCATCTTCGGGAAAGGATGGGGACCGAGAGCTGAACCGATACAGTAAATTGCATCTTTATATTCCTTAAGATAAGCGTCAAAAGCTGCGTCAACTGCTTCCTTAAGGGTCTTAAGGCCGTGTGTTACAGGTACAACATTTGCACCAAGCATTTTCATTCTGATTACGTTGGGGTGCTGCTTTTCAATATCAACCTCACCCATATATACATCACATTCCATACCGAAATATGCTGCTGCAGTTGCAATTGCAACGCCGTGCTGACCAGCGCCCGTTTCTGCAATAAGCTTTTTCTTACCCATATACTTTGCAAGAAGTCCCTCACCCATACAGTGGTTGAGCTTGTGTGCACCTGTGTGGTTCAGGTCTTCACGCTTAAGATAAATTTGGCAGTTGCCGAAGAGCTTTGAAAGTCTTTCGCAGTGGTAAACCGGTGTGGGTCTGCCTTGGAATTCCTTGCGGATTCTTCTCAGTTCGTTGATAAACTGAGCTGAATGACAGATTGCTTCGTAAGCATCGTCTGCCTCTTTAAAAGCAGGCTCAAGCTCCTTTGGAAGAAACGCTCCGCCGTACTCGCCGAAATATCCGTCCTTTGACGGGAAGTTTTTAAGATAATTGTCAAAATCCTTATAGGTTTTCATTGTTATATCTCCTTCATTACTGTAATTATGATTGTTTCAATTTTTAAACTGTATTCAGCTACGCCATCGAAAACCGGAATAATACATAAAAAAACACTTCTTTCAAAAAAATAAACCTGTCCCAAAAAGGAACAGGTATAACTGTAGCCACCTTTTTGTCACGTACTACCATACGCTCTCATCATAACGGTTAGAGTTTCCGTCGACGCCTACTGCAATTTCGGGCCGCCCTCACAAGTCCATTGGGCCTTTCTTTCACTGCTGCATTCCACCGTTCACAGCTCTCTTGGAGTTTCCGTAAGGCTTACTACTCTTGTTCATCGGTTTATTTATTGATGTAATTTTAAACCTTAAATTCAGTTTTGTCAATAGTTTGTTGTAAAAAATTATGAAACACCATTTTTTACCTTTATCCTGTGCATAATATAAATATAGCAAAGAAGGTGCGCTAAAAATGTTATTGCCCAGCTTATGGGATAAGAATAGTAAATTGTTTCAACAAAGTGATACTGCTCCATACTGAATACGGTTGCAATCCAGAGTATTCTGATTCCGCAAACACCAAGAAGTGACACAATTGTAGGCATAACAGAATATCCGAGACCTCGTATAACGCCTACAGTAACATCCATAAAACCACAGATAAGATATGACCAAGCAATTATATTTATTCGCTCAACGCCTGCTTTTATTACATCCTCACCCTGAACGTACAGACCGATAAGCTGATTGTCAAGAAGAATGAAAACTGCAGCAAAAACAACAGCTGTAAGGAATGCATAGCCCCAGGCTGTGTACAGTATTTTGTTAAGTCTGTCGTATCTGCCTGCGCCTTTGTTCTGTCCTGCAAAAGAAACTGCTGACTGATGAAAAGCGTTTATTGACGTAAAAGCAAATCCCTCAACGCTTGTTGAAGCCGCACTGCCTGCAACAACAGCAGTATCAAAGGTATTGATTGACGACTGAATTACAACGTTTGAAATGGAAAACATCATTCCCTGAATTCCGGAAGGAACGCCGATCTGAAGCATTCTTAAAAGCTTGGCTTTATATATTTTCAGTTTTTTTAGCTCTACTCTTATTTCACTTTCTTCTTTAATTAGGCAACGGAGAACCAGTAAAGATGAAACCACCTGAGAAATAATTGTCGCAAAAGCAACGCCGAAAACCTGCCATTTGAATACAATTACAAAAAATAGATTAAGTACAACATTGATTATGCCTGCAGCCGAAAGAAAATACAGAGGTCTTTTTGTGTCCCCGACTGCTCTTAGAATAGCAGCAGAAAAATTATAAAGCATCATAAAGGGCATACCTAGAAAGTAGGTTTTCATGTAAACACTCGCAAGGCCGATTACGTCATCAGGAGTATTCATAAGCTTCAGAATTTCAGGAGCAAAGAAAAAACCAACCACCGAAAGAATAAGACCCGAAATAATGCTTACTGTAATTGCAGTATGTACAGTTTCGCTGAGGTCATCTGCTTTTCTTGCGCCGAAGTAGTTTGCAACCATTACGTTTGCGCCTACGGAGAGTCCTATAAAAAGATTAACTATAAGATTAATAAGTGAGGTTGTTGAGCCTACGGCAGCTACACATTCATCACCTGCAAATCTGCCTACAACGATTATA
>JBGVGM010000167.1:0-20215 GCA_045121655.1 Acutalibacteraceae bacterium
ATAGTAGGCTCTTGCGCCCACAATTGCGCCTATTGTGCCGAAAATGAGCACGTCAATCATTTTATCAAGATTGATATTCCATACATAAGCTGTTCTTCCGCCGAAAAGCACCGCGAGAAGAAAGCCGAAAGCAATTATTGCACCGTACCATCTTACCTCTGTGAAGCCGAGGTCGAGGATTTTAGACACCTCAAATTCGGTGGCAATACCTGCAAATTTTACAAGAACTGAATCCATAAATCATTCTCCTCACCATGTAAGTTGCGTTAACGCAATCATAACGGGAATTGTAAGTACTGAAATGAAGCTGACGAGAGCTACTGTTTTAGAGGCAACTCTCGTGTCTCTGCCGTACTTTGTGGCAAGCATAAAGGTGTTGTTTGCCGAGGGTGCAGAGGCGGTAATGATACTCGCTGTAAGAAGTACGCCCGTAACACCGCAAAGGTAGTATACACCAAGGCACACAAGAGGCACAACAATAAGCTTCATAAGTGCCGTAAAGTATATCTTTTTATCGGTAAACATCGTTTTAAGGTCGGTGTGCACAAGATATGTACCGAAAATTAGCATTGCTACCGGGCTATTAAGTCCTGCCATCATTCTCAGCGGCTCACTAATAATAAATGGAAGCTTTACGCCGAGAAGGAAAATAGGAAGACCGATTACAAAGGAAACAACTCCGGGATTGAGAAGAAGATTCTTAAGGTTAATCTTACTCTCCTCGCCTCTTCCCATAAGTATTGCACCGTGAGAGAAGTTTATTACATTGAAAACAAGCACACCGTTTGCACAGTAGAATGTGCCCTCATCGCCTAAAATCGCCTGAGCCAACGGAAGCGCCATAAAGCTGACGTTGCCGTAAATTGAAGCAAACTTATAAACAGGATTGTTGTCGTCGTTTTTATTTCTGAATGAGGGAATATTGAGCACAATTGCAATTACATGGGTTGCAGTTGCAATTATAAAAGAAAGTGCAAATTTCTTTATATTTTCAGGTGTGTTTTCAATGTTTGAAAAGGCATTGATAAGGGTACAGGGAGTTATGAAATACAAAAGAAGATTTACTACCTTTTTTGCAGTTTCCTCTGAAAAAAGCCCCGTTTTGTCGCAGACAAAGCCTGCGGCAACCATTACATAAAGCATTCCTACCTGGGTTATGGCAGAAATGAAATTTTCAAGAAAAAGCATTATTCTTCTCCGTTTTCTTTTTCGTTATATGCAGTATATGGTGTAAGCTCCTTGCAGATAGTTGAAAGAAGTGTTACTACAAAGAACACAAACACAAAGTCAGCAAGCTGGAATGTATGCTGAGGATTGATGAAGTTTTCGTAATTCACAAAGGTAAAAATAAGTCTGGGTACACTGAGAGTTCCTGCAATAAGGGCTGCCGAAGCACCAAAAGCAGGAATTCTCCAACGGAATCCGTCGCTGTAAACACCGCTTACTACCTGAGCAAACGCCATAAAGAACATTAGCATAAGAGCAAGCATCAGAAGCTCAAGAAGAAGGTCCGACACTTTAACGAAGCTTATCTGTCTTACAAAACGGCACACCATTCTGAAGCCTGCCCAGCCAACGGGTGTTATAGCAAGAACTCTGTGCTTTGAAGCACTGCTCTTACCCTTAAGGTAATCTTTTCCAAGGATAATGAAATAAACGGCTGAAAGAAGAGCGAAAATGCTCTGGAAAAATCTCGGCATAGCACCTGTCAGCATAAGGCCCTTGAAGCCCGAAACAGCAGCTTCTTCAGGAGTGCCTGCAGTAAAGCCCGAAACGAAATCAAACAAAAGAGCAAGAGCAAAGGCAACTGCAGCAATACCGAGAGGCTTATTTTTAATGCCCTGAAGCTCAATTTTTTCCGATTCAGCGCTGAGATATGCCTTAAGGCTGAACGCAGCAAAACAGCCGAAAAGAACAAGGTAGAGCACCCATTTTACAAGATCCCCACCGGTGTAAAATCCTGTCTCATTGTCAATGAATTTAAGCATCTGAAAACTTCTTAAAACAACACCTGCAAGTGAAGCAATAAAAAGCACAAAGGGAATATTTCCAATTGTTACAGATGTACTTTGTCCTTTTATTTTCATTCTTAATCTACCTCCTTGTTCATATCATAAACTCTCTGGTCTGAGGGAATGTAGTCTGCAATCTGTGAGTAGTTTTCAATTCTTTCTTCCATAGGAACATAATCCTTATTTAAAGCAATATTCTTGTAAGCAGGACGGATAATCTTACCGCCTGAAATAAGCTCTTCCATTCTGTGTGAACACCAGCCTGCAATTCTTGCAGTTGCAAAAAGAGGAGTAAAGAGGTCCTCGGGGATTTTAAGCATTCTGTAGATAAGACCTGAGTAAAGGTCAACGTTTGCACACATTATCTTGTTCTTACCCTTTACTTTTCTGTAAACCTCAGGCGTAAGTCTTTCAATATTAGCAATAAGCTCGTAATCCTTTTCAAAGCCATATTTATATGCAAATTCCTTTGCCTTTCTCTTAAGGATAACAGCTCTGGGGTCGGAAAGTGTGTAAACTGCGTGACCCATACCGTAAATAAGGCCTGTGCCGTCACCTGCTTCTTTTCGCATTATCTTTTCAAGGTAAGAGAACACCTGTTTTTCATCGGTAACATCGGATACATTCTCTGCTATTTCTTTAACCATATTGGTAACCTTTATATTTGCACCGCCGTGACGTCTGCCCTTAAGCGAGCCAATAGCAGCAGCAATTGCTGAGTAGGTATCAGTACCGCTTGAGGTAAGAACACGTGTTGCAAAGGTAGAGTTGTTACCGCCGCCGTGCTCTGCGTGAAGCATAAGGCAGATATCAAGAAGCTTAGCTTCCTCGTCGGTATACTTTTTGTCTGAACGGATTGAACGGAGAATTGTTTCAGCCGTTGAAAGCTCCTTTTTCTCGGGGTGGAAATACATACTCTTGCCGTAGAATTTCATTCTTTTTACCTGATATGCATAGCACATCATAACGGGCATCTGAGCAATAATCTGAACAGATTGACGAAGAACGTTATTAATTGAAAGGTCGTCAGGATATTCGTCAAATGAGTAGGAAGTGAGAACGCATCTTGCAAGCTTATTCATAATATCCATGGATGCATTTTTCATAAGAGCGTCTTCAATATAGTTTGCAGGAAGGTCACGGCAGATACCGAGAGTTTCGTTGAATAAATCAAGCTGACTCTTTGTAGGAAGTGAGCCGAACATAAGAAGGTAAACAACCTCCTCAAAGCCGAAACGGTCCTCTTTTTCGCAAGCTTCAATGATTTCATTTATATTAAGACCTCTGTACTTGAGCACACCGTGCTTGGGTACGCGTTCACCGTCTTCAATGTAATAGCCTTCTACCGTACATATTTTTGTAAGACCTGCCATAACACCTGTTCCGTCAGGATTTCTCAGGCCTCTTTTAACGCCGTACTTCCAGAACTGGTCAAGGTCAATCTGACTTTTCTTTTCAATTTTTTCGCTCATTTTTTCGAGCAATTCGGGTGAAATCGGGTTTATCTTGTCATACATTATTTCTTTCCTCCCGTATTTTTAGATATAGTACCTCAATTATTAGAATTACATTTTATTTTATAACATACTAATTATAAAGTCAATATAAAATCCATTAATTTAAAGGAATGTTTTGCAATGAAATTATATGCTTTAATCACTTTATTTCTCACGTTGATTATGCTTTTCTTACCCTTTCTGTCGCTCAATAAAAGCCTGAGTGAAATTTCATTTTCCAAAAGTGAAAACAGCGTTCCTGAAACCACCGGAGTTTTGGTAAGCAGTACCGAAAACGGAAGTACTGATGAAGTGGATTTAAAAAGCTATCTTGTAGGTGTTGTAGCATCGGAAATGCCTGCTTCTTTTGAAACAGAAGCACTGAAGGCTCAGGCAGTTGCCGCTTACAGCTATCAGAAATATCTCAAGGAAAACGGCAGTGATTACATTACCGATAGCAGTGAAATTCATCAGGGTTATAAGACAGACGAAGAGCTTAAAAGCTTATGGGGCAACAAGTACGACAGCTACAAAAGTAAAATAATGTCAGCCGTTGAAAGCGTTTTCGGTGAGTATCTAATTTTTGACGGAAAAACTGTGCCTGCTCTTTATCATGCACTCTCCCCCGGTGTGACGGAAAGTGCAGAAAATGTATTCGGAAATGAAGCACCATGTCTTGTGAGTACAACTGCACCCGGTGACAAACTTTCTCCCGATTATTGCACAGAAACCAAGCTGAGCAAAGCTGATGTTGAAAATCTTTTAAAAAGCGAAGATGTAACCCTGTCAGAAAATGCATCTGATTGGATTGAGGTTACGAAATCTCTTAAAAGCGGTTATGCAAAAGAGGTGCGTATAGGTGACAAACTTTTTGACGGAAATAAAGTGAGAAAACTATTCGCACTGAACAGCCCTTTTTTCAGCGCTGAGCATAGGGATGGAAGCTTTATTTTCTCCGTATACGGCAAAGGGCACGGCGTAGGAATGAGTCAATACAGTGCTGATTATATGGCACGCCAGGGCTTTTCATATGAGGATATTCTGCTTCATTTTTATGAGGGTGCAGAAATTGTGAAATAATACATTTACAAATTATAAACCATGTAGTATAATTTAAATTGAAGAATAAAAAAAGGATGAGAAAAATGTACGTAAGGGTAAACAGCATAGGCTTATTCGGAATGAACAGCTTCGGTGTTGGCGTTGAGGCGTCAATTGAAAGAGGACTGCCCAGATTTGACCTTGTGGGGCTTCCTGACACAGCCGTAAGCGAATCACGTGACAGGGTACGTTCAGCTATAAAAAACAGTAATTTCCGTTATCCTGACGGCAGAGTTACCGTTAACCTTACTCCTGCAGATACAAGAAAAGAAGGTCCTATTTACGACCTTCCCATTCTCGTGGCTCTTCTTATTGCCTCAGGGCAGATGAACTATGATTTAAAGTACAGTGCTTTTATCGGTGAGCTTTCCTTAAGCGGAAACATACGCAAGGTAAACGGTGCTTTGCCTATGGTCATCAAGGCCAAGGAGTTAGGATTAAAAGAGATCTTTCTCCCCGTTCACAATGCGTTTGAAAGCTGTGTTGTCAAGGGTATTGATATTTACCCCGTTAAGTCTGTACGTCAGCTTTATGACCACTTTACAGGCAAAGCTAAAATAAAGAAAGTTACATCTTCCTTCTACAACGAATACCGTCACGATCTTTCTCTTGTTCCTGATTTTTCCGAAGTTAAGGGTCAGTATCAGGTTAAGAGAGCTCTTGAAATTGCGGCTGCAGGCGGACATAATGTTCTTATGATAGGTCCTCCGGGCTCCGGTAAGAGTATGCTTGCCAAAAGACTGCCCTCTATTCTTCCCGATATGACCTTTGAGGAAAGCCTTGACGTTACCAAAATTTACTCTATTGCAGGAGTTCTGCCCGACAATGTTTCTCTTATCCGTTCACGTCCTTACCGTGCACCGCATCATACCATTTCCACAGCAGGGCTCTCAGGCGGTGGCAGAGTACCGAGACCGGGCGAACTGAGTCTTTCCCATCACGGTGTACTTTTCCTTGATGAGCTTCCTGAATTCTCACGCGTTTCAATGGAGGCTATGCGACAGCCTATTGAGGACGGAAAAATAACCATCTCCCGTGTTTCAGGCTCACTCACCTATCCTTGCGAGGTTATGCTTGTATGTGCTATGAATCCTTGTCCCTGTGGCTTTTACGGCCACCCCACAAAGCAGTGTACCTGCTCAAAGGGAGTACCTCAGAAGTACCTTTCAAAGGTAAGCGGTCCTCTTCTTGACCGTCTTGACATACATATTGAAGTTCCTCAGGTTGAATTCAGTAAGCTTTCTGGCGAAGAAAAAGGCGAATCCTCCGCTGAAATCAAAAAAAGAGTCAACGCAGCAAGAAAAATTCAGAATGAACGCTTCAAGGGTACAGATGTCACCTGCAACGCTAAAATGACCCCGAAGCAGACTGCAGAATTCTGTAAGCTCAGCGAAAGCGGAAGGAAAATCCTTCAGAAATGCTTTGAGACTATGGATTTATCTGCACGCGCCTACGACAAGATTCTAAGGATCGCAAGAACAATTGCAGACCTTGATAAAAGCGAAACAATTGAAGTTTCACATATCACCGAGGCTGTTCAGTACAGAAGCCTTGACAGAAAGTTCTGGAATAACTGAATAAAATTTAAAACGGCTGTCAGTTGACACTATTTAGGTGTCGTCTCTGATCAGCCGTTTTTTTATAATGAATAATAATGAGGCACAATGTCCTCGTATGTTCCGTCCTTCATTCTGAAGCCTTCAGGTATGATTCCAAGCTGTGTGAAGCCGAGCTTTTTATACAGTCTGAGCGCTACGGTGTTACTTTTTACAACTGCATTGAACTGCAGGATTCTGAAGTCCAGCTCCTTAGCCTTAGCAAGACAATGAGTGACCAACTTTTCGCCGATACTCATACCTCTGAGACTCTTTTTAACTGCGTAGCTTGCGTTACAGATATGACCGCATCTGCCAACATTATTAGGGTGCAGAATATAAAGTCCCGCGATTTGTCCGCTTTCTTCATCGTAGGCTACACCCGTAAAGGACTGTTCAGAAAAGAACTCTCTGCCACTGTTTAAGTCAAGCTTTTCAAGCTGAGGAAAAGCTACTCCGTCATCGACAACAGTGTTCCATATTTCAATCATTTCTTTAAGATCTTTTTCCTGAAACTCCCTGATTTTAATAATCATTGTCTCTCACCTTATCTTTCGTCACCGAGAACAGCGTGTGCGCATTTGATTCCGTCAACACCTGCAGAAACAATTCCGCCTGCGTAACCTGCTCCCTCACCGCAAGGATAAAGACCTCTCACGTTTGTCTGATAAATATCGTCTCTGAGAATTCTTACAGGTGATGAGCTTCTTGTTTCGGGAGCTGTAAGCACTGCATCGTAAAGAGCAAAGCCGTTAAGCTTTTTATCCATCATAACAATTGCTTCTGCCATCGTATCCGTAACCTTTTTAGGAAGAACCTCTCTGATATCAGAGGGTGTGACACCTGTGGGACAGCTCGGATTTACAAAGGAAAGCTTTGTTGATTTTTTTCCCTCAAGGAAATCGCCAACAAGCTGAGCAGGTGCTCTGTAGTCACCGCCGCCGAGAATGAAAGCCTTCTGCTCCATCTGTCTTTGAAGCTCAAAGCCTGAAAGCACGTCTTCACTTGGAAAATCCTCTGGGTAAACATTAACAAGAAGAGCTGAGTTTGAGTTTTCCTTATCTCTAGCCCACTCACTCATACCGTTAACTACAACCCCGCCTTTTTCACTTGTTGCAGCAACAACCGTACCACCGGGACACATACAGAAGGTATATGCTCCTCTTTCATGCTTGCCATGGCAGGCAAGCTTATAATCTGCTGCACCCAAAGCCTTGTGGCCTGCAAAAGCACCGTACTGAGCCTTGTCGATAAGCTCTCTGGGATGCTCAATTCTTGCACCCACTGAGAAGGGCTTCTGTATCATCTGTATGCCTTTTCTGTAAAGCATTTTTACCGTATCACGTGCAGAATGGCCGATTGCGAGAATAACCGTATCTGTTTCAAAATCGGTTGTTTTACCTTTTTCTTCAAAGGTTATACCCTGAATGCTTGAATTATACACAATTATGTCTGTAAGCTTTGCTTCAAACTTAACCTCACCGCCAAGGGAGATAATTTCTTCACGCATATTTTTAACAACCCCTGCAAGCTTGTCCGTACCTATATGAGGCTTGCCTGAATAGAGAATCTCCTCAGGTGCACCGTGGTCAAAGAATTCAAGAAAAACCTTTCTGCAAAGAGTGCTTTTTATGCCCGTTGTAAGCTTACCGTCGGAAAAAGTTCCTGCGCCTCCTTCGCCAAACTGAACGTTGGAGGTTTCATCAAGAATACTCTTTGTGAAAAAGAGATTGACGTCCTTGGTTCGTGCATCAACATCTCTGCCGCGTTCAATTACAAGAGGCTTAAGACCTGCCCTTGCAAGGATAAGTGCAGAAAAAATTCCTGCAGGGCCAAAGCCCACAACAACAGGACGCAAGGCACTCTTTCTTTTGTTTTCAGGCATTTCATATTTATAAGGCTCCACAAGCTGCAGCTTGTTGGAGTTTATTCTTTTGATTATCTTTTCTTCATCGCCGTGAACCTCAACATCAACTGTATAGCAGAAAAATACATTATCCTTTTTTCTGCTGTCAACACTCTGACGCATAATTGTTATTGACTTTATCTGTTCACTTTTAAGCTTCAGAATCTTACAGCAAGAGGCATACAAATCCTCTTTGTTGCTGTCAAGGCTCTGTTTGATTTCATTTATTCTTATCATTTGCCTTCACCCTCAATCAAGCTTTTACCGCAAAGTCTGCCGCTGCTCCACGCCCACTGAAGATTATATCCTCCGCAAGGACCGTCAACATCAAGAATTTCACCGCAGCAGTAAAGCCCTTTGTGCTTTTTGGACATAAGCGTTTCACTGTAAAACTCACTGCATACTGCTCCGCCTGAAACCACCTGAGCATCGGAAAAATCCTTGGTACCGTTAATCTCAAAACTCCAGCTTTTAACCAATTTGGAAAGACGTTTAATATCTTTTTCATTTACCGTTTTAAAAAGGGTATCTTTTTTTATACCGCAATCCTTCATAACGGCTTCACCGATTCTTTTGGGCATAAAGCCTGAAAGCAGATTACCTGCTTCACCCTCGGGATTTCTCTTGCAAAGTCTCAGAAGTGTATTAGTGATGAAATCCTCGTCATAATCAGGCACAAGGTCAACGCTTACCACAGGAAGAGTTCTGTTTTTCATAAAGTGCCTTGCAACAAAAGATGAAAGCTGCATAATTGCAATACCCGAAAGTCCGTAGTCAGCGAAAAGAATTTCACCCTTTTCGGTTGTAACTTTTCTGTTGTCAATAAAAAGGTTGACTTCGCAGCGCTGTCTGAGACCCTTGAGTGTTCTCAGCTTCTGCGGATTGGTAACCGTAAGCTTAGTAAGAGAAGGAGCAAGCTTTGTTACGGTGTGACCGAGACTTTTAAGAAGTTCATAGCCGCAAAAACCTTTCACCTGAGCTGCTGAACCACAGGCAATTACAACTTTATCAAAATTATTACTTCCGTTCAGAACAAAGAAATCGCCTTTTTTACTTATGCTTTTAATCTCATTGTCAGTAACAAATTCTACCCCAAGTCTTTCACATTCAAATCTGAGAGAATCAAGAACACCTGAAGCCTGATTGCTTAAGGGATAAACCCTGCCCTCTTCGTCAATTCTTGTGTAAAGACCCAACTTTGAGAAAAAATCAAGGTTGCTTTTTACATCATACTTACAGAGCACTTTTTCAGCAAAATCCGAATCACCGAAATATCTTACATCTTCATAGGTGTTCATCATATTGCATCGACCGTTACCTGTTGCAAGAAGCTTTTTGCCCACTCTGTCCTTGGCTTCAAAAACTGTAATCTGAACTTTTTTATTGAGATTTGCTGCTGTTTGTGAAGCCTCAATTGCGCACGCCAGGCCTGATGCACCTCCGCCGATAATTGCAATTCTCACCGTAACCCCCCCTTTGTATAACTTATATTCATTCACAAGAAAACCCTCAGCAATAACTGAGGGTTATTTCTCATTTTAATTATTAGTCAAAAGCGCCTGCACCGAATTCAAGCTTTCCGGTGAAGATGTCAATCCACATCTGGAACCAGTCAGCAATTTTCTTAACCATTCTCGCAATTGCCTCACCGATATTACCCAAATATTCGTCGGGTTTACCTGTGATATTTTCAACCATAAGATTTGTCAATGTTTCGTCATAGAAAACCTTTTCAAGGCTATCGCCGGTAACACCGTCAATAATACTGATAATTCTTGATTTATCACTTGGAATTGCATTACCGTCTTCATCAGTTTTAACCTTGCCTGAAATAACTGAGCTGTTTCTGATATCCTGCTTGAAGTTTTCAATAACTGATCTGTTGTTACGATAGTTTGCGTTGAGGTTCATATACATAAGGAGTATAAGATAGAACTCAGACATATCGTTTGTGATAGCGAGTCTCTTTTCGGGAAGGGGCGCAAACTGGAACTTGTTAATATCCTTGTCGTTGTTGTTGACAATAAGATTGAGAAGACCTGAAAGTGTTTTGAGGTCGCTTTCTTCATAATAGTGTGCCTTCTGTGTGAAAAGAAGCTTGATTGCATTGTAATAGTAAAGGTGATATGCCTTTGTGAGACTTTCGAGAATTCTTACAAAATAAGCAACCGGTCCTTCACCCATAATTCTTGTGAAAGCACATCTGAGAATTTCAGTAGCAATTCTGTCGCCTCTGTAATATTCACTGGGAAGAAGAGTTTCTTCAGTAACACCGAGAAGTAAAAGAAGGGGCTTGAAGTTTGCTCTTGCATCACCGTATTCTACCCAGTTAACCTGAATAAGATCTACAAGACCTGAGAGCTCAGCAACTCTTTCAAAGAATATATCTTCATCAGCATAGTTTACACCGTTCTTGTTGTAAATATAATCCTTATCAACAAAAATGCGTGAACCCTTTGAAATTTCAGTAAAGTTGGGATAGAAAAGGTTACCAATGAAGTTGATGCACTTAACAGCATTTGCGTCTGTATAGAATCTGAAGTCAGAATAAAGTGATTTCATAACCTTGAGAAGGTACATATTCACGTTACCGAAGAGAAGGGTAATATCTGACTTGGTAATGTCAATTTCAGCTTCGATTCCGGGATGTGCAGTAAGGTTACCCCAGAATAAGGGTCCGTCATTGTTGTAAATGAAATTAACAGGAATACCGAGAAGCTCGAACTGCTTTGTTTTAGTATCGGTGACGTTATAATTCTTTGTTATAACGTTTCCGTCTTCATCCTTGACAGGTCTGCCGATGGTATCCTTAAGCTCGTTAGTTTCAACATATGTAGTGCTGTTAGATGTCACTCTGGTTATTACCTCAATGAAATCTTCACCTTCAAAACTGTTAAGACCGGGGATATCAGCATAAGTTATATCCTCATAAGTTGTCTGAGTAACGGTATCAAGTAAATTATCTTCATAGACTTTTTCTGTAACCGTCTCAATATGCAAAGCATTTACGGCAAGTGTAGTACATGAAAAAAACATAACTACTGCCAAAAATAAGCTTAAAAGCTTCTTCATAGCTAATTACACTCCTTAAAGTTATAATATTATACATTGTTAGTTTATCACTAAACGTCATCAAAGTCAATAAAATAAACAATTTGTTTTCATTATTTTTTATTACGTAGCAGATATTTTTATAATATGTATACAGATTTTTGCAAAAAACATTGAATTTTAAGTAACTTTAAGGTATAATGTATCCATCTTTATTAAAAGAGAAAAATATGGAGGTTTAGTTATGTCCAATCAACTCAACAAAAAATACGGACTTCTGACAGCAATTTGCACCGTTGTCGGAACTGTAATCGGTAGTGGTGTTTTTTTCAAGGCTGAAAAAATCCTCACTGAAACAGGAGGCAATCTCCCTGTAGGCATTCTCGCATGGATCATCGGCGGCCTTATTATGGTAGCTTGTGCTTATGCATTTTCAATTCTTGCAACAAAGCACGAAAAAGTCAGCGGTATTGTTGACTACGCTGAAGCTCTTGTGGGTAAAAAATACGCTTACTTTATGGGCTGGTTCCTTGCAATCCTCTACTACCCCACCCTTACATCAGTTCTTGCGTGGGTAAGTGCAAGATACCTTTGCGTTTTCATCAACGGCTTTTTACCCGAGGATGCTCAGCTGAGCATTGTCGGTCCTCAGTGTATGACCGTTGCAGGTGTGCTTCTTGTATGCGTATTCTTTATGAACACTCTCGCGCCGAAAATTGCAGGTAAGTTCCAGGTATCCGCAACATTCATCAAGCTCATTCCCCTTTTCCTTATGGCAATCGTAGGAACAATCAAAGGCCTTACAAACGGACTTCTTATCGAAAACTTCACAACTGTTGTTAACGAAGATATTTCAACTGCAAGCGGTCTTTTTAAGGCAGTAGTAGCAACAGCGTTTGCTTATGAAGGATGGATTTGTGCTACATCACTCAATGCAGAGCTCAGAGATGCAAAGAAGAATCTTCCCAAGGCTCTCGTTATCGGTACACTTATTATCGTAGGTGTTTATATCACTTACTACATCGGTCTTGCAGGCGGTATCAAAAACGAAGTTATTATGGCAGGCGGTGAAGCAGGTGCGAGAATCGCATTCTCAGCTGTATTCACAAAGTTTGCAGGTACACTTCTTTTCCTCTTTGTTGTAATTTCATGTCTCGGTACTCTCAACGGACTTACCCTCGGCTGTTCAAGAGCCTTCCATGCTATTGCTTCCCGTAACGTTGGTCCCAAGCCTGAGATTTTCAAGCAGATTGACCCTGCAACAAATATGCCCTCGAACTCATCAACAATGGGACTTCTTATCAGTGCTCTCTGGCTTCTCTTCTTCTATGGTTCACAGCTTGACACACCCTGGTTCGGTCCTTTCTCGTTTGACTCATCAGAGCTTCCTATCATTACAACATACGCAATGTATCTTCCCATTTTTGTGAGTATGCTCATAAAAGGTAAGGAATATGGGTTCCTTAAGGGCAGAATTGCTCCGATACTTGCTATCATAGGTTCAATCTTTATGGTAATCGCAGCAATTTTTGCTCACGGCATTTATCCTTATCTTGCAGCAAAAGCAGACGGAAAATTCTCACTTCCCGTTCTCTTCTATCTTATCACCTTCTCAGTTCTCATGGTTATCGGTGCGTTCTTTATGAACGGTGACAAGAAAAAGAAGAGCAAATAATTATAGCTAAATATTGAAAGGCTGTCGCACATAAGTGTGACAGCCTTTTTTCCTTATGTAGTAAGTCCGAAGCTTACCGACAAGGCTTTATCAATTTTATACATATCACTTTTGTCAAGATTGCCCATTTTTTCCCGTAAACGCTGTTTATCAAGGGTTCTCACCTGTTCGAGAAGAACAACGGAATCCTTTGAAAGACCGCAATTATGGGCATTTACTTTAATGTGAGTGGGAAGATTGGTTTTGAATCGCTGCGATGTGATAGCTGCAGCGATTACTGTGGGGCTGAACTTGTTTCCCACATCATTCTGCACAATCAGCACAGGTCTGATTCCTCCCTGTTCCGAGCCGATTACGGGGCTCAGGTCGGCGTAGTAAATCTCTCCTCGTTTTACAGACATTTTTACCCCTCCTTTAAAGGTCAAATGTTTCATAAATAGTTTGACCTGAAAAGTCTCTTTTTAAACGAGGCATATCAAATTTTATTATTTTTTCAAAAAGCTGTATTCCGTGCCGTCAAACGTGATACTTTCAATAAATTTTTTCTCACAATTGAATTCAACTGTGTATTCCCTTTCGTTTACTTCACCCTTAATACTTTTTATGCCCTTTTTGGGAATTACGTGAGTGCCTTTTGCAAAATCTTCAACCACAGAAAACAGAACACATATCTTTGCGTGTTCTGTAATTTCAGCTGAAACTCCGTCATAAATCATTATCACGTTTCCGTCACTGTACTTTACGGTGCAGCCTCTTATTTCTTTTGGCTCCAGAACTGTAAAGTATGATTCTCCTTCTTTTTTAAAAACGAAATCACCCTTATACTGATAATCCCCTGCACTAAAGGAAACCGTACCCCCGATTTTTTCGGGGGTATATTCAGCTTCATCTTTTATGCAGGCTGAAAAAATCAGCATAAGAGTGATAAATACTGCTGTAATTTTTAAAAAGCGTTTCATCTGCGTCAACCTTTCAGGCGGCACAGTAAAAAGCTTTTGTGCACACCTTATTTTTCAAACGCACCAAGAGTTGCAGCAAGCTCACTGACAACATCTGAAGGAAGCATACCGCTTTTTGAAAGGTTATCTGCAACAACGTCAGCTACGTGGCCGTGGATATATACGGCAGCTGTAATTGCTTCAACAAGACCGAAATCCTGAACTGTAAAACCACCGATTATGCCTGTGAGCACATCGCCGCTTCCACCCTTGGAAAGGCCGTTGTTACCCGAAGCGTTGACATAAGTTCTTTTACTGTCAGGCTCTGAAACCACCGTATTTGAGCCTTTAAGCACAAGATAAACCTTGTTTTCCTCGGAAAACTTTCTTGCATGGCCGATTCTGTCGGACTGAATGATTTCAGTAGGTATACCTGCAAGTCTTGACATCTCCTTGGGATGAGGAGTAAGCACAACTTTACTTTTTGCGTTTCGTAAAATACTTATGTCTTTAGCTATAATATTTATTCCGTCGGCATCAACAATTACGGGAACCTTTGCGTTTTCCAGCACTGCCTTTACAACAGCAGCAGTGTCCTCGTTTACGCCGAGTCCGGGTCCGATTACAATACCGTCGAACTTATCGAGATTGGGTAAAAGCTTATCAAGACACTCAGCACTGAGTGTACCCTCACCGTTTTCCTTAAGAGGCATAAGCAGAGCCTCGGTGAGCTTTGTAGCAATAGGAATGTACGCACTTTCAGGGAAAGCTACTGTTACAAGTCCTGCGCCGCTTCTCAGTGCCGCACTTGCGCAAAGGACGGGCGCACCTGCCATACATTTGCTTCCGCAGATACAGAGAAGATGGCCGAATGTACCTTTGTGGGCATCGGTCTTTCTGCTTGGGAAAAGATGTCCCACTTCAGTTTTGTTATAGGTGTAAAGGGAATCCTTAACAAGGTTGTAGCTGTCCTCGGGAATACCTATATTTGCAATAATAATGTCACCGCAGAAGTCTGTTGCAGGGTGAATAATATGGGCAGGCTTCAGGGCAGAAATTGCAATTGTATAATCAGCATTGAAGCAGCCTGGGTCATGGTATCCGCTGTCACAGTAGACGCCGCTGGGCACGTCAATTGCAAACTTTAAACCGTTTGCATTGTTCATTTCTTTTATAAGAAGCTTCAGGTCTTCACTGATACTGCCGTAAAAGCTGAAGCCGAAAATTGCGTCTACAACAATATCTGCATTTTTGATAGTCTGCATAGCCTTGAGTCTGTCCGCATCGTACCATACGGTAGGAATTGAAGAATCAATTACAAGCTTATACATATATGTTGATTCAGGGCTGTCGGGGTAGCCGCAAGCGAGAATTACGCAAACGTTGTAACCGTTTTCACCCAGCTTTCTTGCAACAACAAAGCCGTCGCCGCCGTTGTTGCCCTTACCGCAGACAATTACTGCGTTTCTTCTTGACATATTTTCATTTTCAACGATATTGCGTATATTTCTTGCACATGCAGCACCTGCATTTTCCATCATACGCTGATATGAAAGTCCGTACTTGGCGGTGTACTGCTCCACCTGCTTCATTTCATCGCTGCTGAGTAATCTCATAAAAACCATCCTTTCGGTTTCATTTTCACTTATAATATTACCATATTGTATGAGTTTGTCAAATATTAATTGTCGCCTGATTGAAATTTTTTATAAAAATCAGCTATTGCATCAGTGCAAAAGAGATACAATAGCTGTTTTCGTTTTACTTTTTAACTTTGAAAATTTTCAGAATTCTGATATAGAAATCTCTGAATTTAAGTGCGATTCTTACTGACTTACTGTCAAGAAGCTTAACATTCTTTTCGTATTCGTCATAATCAATATTCTTCTTTGAGGTATTTGCTATAGACTTGAGATACTCATTCTCTTTCTTAAGTTTCTCATATTCCTTCTTGAGCGCTTTGTACTCCTTGAAGTCGTACCAATACTCATCATAGTAGCTGTTGAGAGTAACCTTCATGGTGTCATTTTTCCACTTAAGGAACTCTTCTTCAGTATAATTTGTTCTGACAAGCTCAGTTGCAGTTCTTGTTTCGTTTTTAGCCTGCTCGATAAATGCAGAAATTGTCTTCTGAAGCTCAGCTCTTACAGGCTTGTAATTGTCGGGGTTCTGAGGAGGATTAAGGATGAAATCCTTAAAGTTTCCGTCAATTACTTCCTTAGGATAAGCCTTGTGAAGCCAATCACGGTACGGATCAAAACGAACGGATTTGAAGCTGTCGCGCACAAGAAGAACGGGTGTTTCAAGTGCAAGACAAGGAAGAGCACAGTGAAGTCTGAATGTAATTACGCACTTTGCGTTCTGATAGGTTTCAAGATAGCTGATAACCTCATCACGGCGGACTTCCCAGGATAAATCTGTTGAAGGCTGAGATCTTGTGGGTGAAAGAACCTTAACGTCAAGTCCTGAACCCTCGAGCTACTTTTTAACAGCCTTTTCAACTTCCTTTGTTACACCCACAAGGCACACATATTCCTTTTCGGGCTTGGGAATATCACGTCTGGGAAGAGTGAGAGTAACACAACCTGAAAAGTAGTTCTTGATTCCGTATTTGTCAAGAACAGCTGTCGTGTAATGGTCACGGCAACCGATAGGCTCAAAGCTTTTGAGATAGTCTCTGCCGGGGCCGTCCTGAATGTACTCAAATTTTGACGGCATACCTCTGGGTTTACCGCGCTGAATGTCGTTATAATGAAGTCCTATCCAGAGAGGATATACGTGCTTTGAGGGAGGCCAGTTCCATTTTTTCCACATGTACCAGGCGCTCATAATTGTTGCAACGGGTTCATCGTCTTCTGCAACGAAGCCTTCCATATCCTCAATGTCTACCATATAGTCAACCTGAGGCAACCACAGACTTTCTGCATATGACTGAACGTCGTCACCTATGTTTTTTGTAGTTTTTTCTCAATAAAACGCCGTATTTCATAATTCTGCTCCTTCTAAAAAATACAAGCTTCGGAATAATATACTATCCGAAGCTTGTCTGCATTTTTACTTATGCACCGAAAAGCACGAGAAGTGAAGATACAAGAGCAAGCACAAAGAAAACTGCACCTGCTATTTTTGTGAACTTAGCGAGCTTAGCTTCCATTGTTCTGCCCTTATTCTTGCCGAAGAAAGTTTCAGCAGCACCGCTGATAGCGCCTGAAAGACCCTGCTGTTTGCTTTCCTGAAGCATTACGAGAACTATAATAATAAGTGAAACAATTATAACTAAAATTGCTAAAACATACTGAAGAGCTGTCATTTCATTAACCTCCGGAATTTTTTATACTTGATGATTATATCACAAAGCTGATTGTTTTGCAATAGATTTACTCTGATTTTTTATGTCTGAGAAGAGACTTTTTGCCGTTTTCGGCATATTCTGAGCCGTCTGCCTCAGTAAAAACAGGTTCAGCCTCGCCGTTTACAACTTCCTCGGTGATAAGCAACTTGCCTGCCGTATTTTCGGAAGGTATGTCGTACATATACTGAAGAAGAACCTTTTCAATAATTGAACGTAGTCCGCGGGCACCGGTTTTTGCCTGAAGTGTTTTCTGAGCAAGAGCCTTAAGTGCCTCATCGGTAAACTCAAGTTCAACATCATCGATGCTGAAAAGATACTTGTACTGCTTGACAAGAGCATTCTTGGGCTGAGACATAATCTTGATAAGCATATCCTCATCAAGGTCATCAAGAGCCGTGATTACAGGAAGACGCCCTACAAGCTCGGGGATAAGACCGAACTTTACAAGGTCCTGAGTTACAACCTCGTGCATAACCTTTCCGTCTTCAAACTCTTTTTTACTTTTTATCTCGGCGCCGAAGCCTAGACCTGAATTACCCATTCTCTTTTCAACAATCTTTTCAATTCCGTCAAAAGAACCTGCACAGATGAAAAGAATATTGGTTGTGTCAATCTGAATAAACTCCTGCTGAGGGTGCTTACGTCCGCCCTGAGGAGGTACATTGGACACTGTGCCTTCAACTATCTTGAGAAGCGCCTGCTGAACACCTTCACCGCTTACGTCTCTTGTAATTGAGGTACTTTCGCTCTTACGGGCAATCTTGTCAATTTCGTCAACATAGATAATACCCTTCTCTGCTCTTTCTACATCGAAATCAGCAGCCTGAATGAGTCTTAAAAGTATATTTTCAACGTCCTCACCGACATAACCTGCTTCTGTGAGGGTTGTTGCATCAGCAATTGCAAAAGGCACGTCAAGAATTTTCGCCAAAGTCTGTGCAAGCATTGTTTTACCTACACCGGTGGGACCGAGCATAAGAATGTTACTCTTACCTACTTCAACGTCCCCTGTTTTACCCGAATAAATACGTTTATAATGGTTATAAACCGCCACGCTCAGTGTTTTCTTGGCCTCCTCCTGACCGATTACGTATTCGTCAAGAAGAGCCTTGATTTCATGGGGCTTTTTAAGAAGTGCAAAATCTGAATCGTCTTTGTGTGACTTCTTTTCGCTGTCCTCTTCAACGATAGATCTGCAAAGTTCAATACATTCATCGCATATATAAACACCGGGACCGGCTATCAGGGTTTTTACTTCACTTTGCGCTTTGTTGCAAAAGGAACACCTGATGGTCTTTTCTTTGTTGTCACCGTCTCTCGCCATGAATCAAACTCCTTTTGTTAAGTTATCTCTTATATAAAATCTTGTCAACAAGACCGTATTCAAGTGCTTCCTCAGCTGTCATAAAGTTATCACGCTCTGTATCCTGAGCAATGATTTCGATATCCTTACCTGTGTTTTCGGAAAGGATTTTGTTGAGCTTTGCCTTGGTGCGGAGAATGTGATCTGCAACGATTTTGATGTCGGTAGCCTGACCCTTTGCACCGCCTGAAGGCTGATGAATCATAATTTCGCTGTTGGGAAGAGCATATCTCTTGCCCTTTGCGCCTGATGAGAGAAGGAAAGCACCCATTGATGCTGCCATACCCATACAGATTGTTGAAACATCGCACTTGATGTACTGCATTGTATCGTAAATTGCCATACCTGCTGTTACTGAACCGCCGGGGCTGTTGATGTAAAAGCTGATATCCTTTTCGGAATCCTGACTTTCAAGGAAAAGAAGCTGAGCCACAACAAGACTAGCTGTTGTGTCGTTAACTTCGTCTGAAAGAACAATAATTCTGTCGTTGAGAAGTCGGGAATAAATATCGTACTGGCGTTCGCCACGGTTAGTCTGCTCTACTACGTAAGGTACTAATGCCATAGTATTGTCTCCTTTTTCTGCGCTACAGCCATTAAAGACTGTATACACTCTGATTGTTTTCTTAATTTAAAATGGCAAGAGAGGAACTGTAAAATACAGTTCCGTCTCATTGTACTTATTTTAGGTTAAATTTACCTTAATTAATCAGAATTATTCAGCTGATTCTGCAGGTGCTTCTTCCTTCTTTGCTCTGGGCTTTCTTGCTGTTGTAACCTTTGCGTTATCTCTTACAAACTTGATTGCCTTTTCGTTGAGAAGATCACCGCGAAGGCCTTCTGTGGGAACAACCTTCTTGATTTCTTCCTTTTCCATAGCGTACTGAGCAGCAAACTTGTCGTATTCTGCTTCAAGCTCTTCGTCAGTAACTTCAAGGTTTTCAAGTTCAGCAACCTTTTCGAGAGCAAGGCGAACCTTAACGTTCTGAACTGCTGAATCCTTCATGCTTTCCTTGTACTGGTCAAGGCTCATACCTGAGTACTGAAGGTATGTTTCAAGGTTGAGTCCCTGAGCTGAAAGTCTGTAGTCGATATTTCTGATCTGATCGTTAACTTCGTTATCATACATAACTTCGGGGATTTCGCCCTTTACGTTTTCTGAAAGCTTCTGGAGGAGCTGTGATTCGATTTCTCTTTCGTTCTGCTCTTCCTTGTGCTCCTTGATTTCCTTTTCAATGCTCTTTTTAAGTGCATCTACTGTATCGCAGTCTGCAGCATCCTGAGCAAATTCGTCGTCAAGCTCGGGAAGCTCCTTAACCTTGATTTCGTGAAGCTTGATTTTGAATACAGCATCCTTATCAGCGAGTTTAGGTGTGTACTCTGTGGGGAACTTAACGTTTACGTCAAATTCTTCACCTGCGTTGTGACCTACAACCTGCTCTTCAAAGCCGGGGATAAACTGACCTGAGCCGAGAGTGAGTTCATAGTTTTCACCCTTGCCGCCGTCAAAAGCAACGCCGTCAACAAAGCCTTCAAAGTCGATAACTGTGATATCGCCATCCTGAGCTGCTCTGTCTTCAACTGAAACAAGACGTGCATTTCTTTCAAGAAGTGCGTCGATTCTTTCCTTGATTTCTTCTTCTGTAGCTTCAACCTTTTTCTTTGTAGCCTTAAGCTCTTTGTATTCTGCAAGTTCAATTGAAGGTTTAACATAAACTTCAACAGT
>JBGVGM010000168.1:0-2840 GCA_045121655.1 Acutalibacteraceae bacterium
TCTTTTATATTTACTGCCAAAGGAGGATAAATAAAAACGTCCTTGACAGAAATATACTAATTCTGTCAAGGACGAATAAATACAAATATCCGCGGTGCCACCTTGATTCACAGTTTGACCTGTGCGCTTAGCGAAGTACCAACATACTCCCGACTTCTTACGCGAGTCTTACGTCTGTGAATTTCCTCACAGCCCTTAGCAGCCCATATTACGCAGGAGACCTTTGTGGAACTCACACCATAATCCACTCGCTCGGAAAAGCCTTTGTCTGCCTTTTTTCTGCCTCAACGGTTTGTTATTTATTAAATTACCGTTATTATACCACTCTTTACCTACTTTGTCAATAGGTAAAAGAAAATTTTATTGACTTTTTTTATTACTTAACAAATATTCAAGAGTTATGCCGTCAAAATAGTCATTAACCATTTTGTGAAACTCTGTCCACATAGGAAGTGTGGGACAGGTGTCTTTTCTGTTGCATGGCTTTGCATCACATTCAAGACAGGTAACAGGTGCAAGATTGCCTTCTGTCAGCCTTAAAATATCTCCAATCCTGTACTCCGAGAGCGATTTTGATAACCGATAACCACCGCCTTTGCCGTGCACACCCTCTATAAGCTTGTTTTTAGATAAGGTAGGCATAATTGCCTGAATATATTTCAGCGATAATCCCTGACGCTCAGCAACGGCTTTCATTGCAATATAGCCATCGTTTTGGTGCTCTGCAAGATCAAGCAAAACTCTAATAGCATATCTGCCTCTTGTTGATATCAGCATGGATTTTCTCCTCCCAGTTACTAAAATGATATATGATCAATTATACACCATATCGGTAGGTTAATCAACTGTTATTCTGAAAAAAGTGGTGTTGAAAGATATCTGTCACCCATATCAGGAAGTAAAACAACTATTGTTTTCCCCTCATTCTCACTCCGCTTCGCAAGCTCAAGGGCAGCATACACTGCGGCACCTGATGATATACCCACAAGCACACCTTCATTTTTACATATCAATCTGCTGGTTTCAAAAGCATCTTCGTTGGATACCGTTATGATTTCATCATAAATCTTTGTATCAAGAACATCGGGAACAAATCCTGCACCGATACCCTGAATTTTGTGTGCTCCGGGGACACCTGTTGACAAAACCGCCGAAGATTCAGGCTCAACTGCAACAACCCGTATCTTTGGATTTTTTGATTTTAAATACTTTCCGACACCTGTTATTGTACCGCCTGTACCGACACCTGCAACAAATATATCCACATTTCCGTCCGTGTCTTCATATATTTCAGGACCTGTTGTGAGATAGTGTGCTTTAGGATTTGCAGGATTTATAAACTGTCCGGGGATAAAGCTATTTGGAATTTCCTTTGCTAATTCCTCGGCTTTTGCTATTGCTCCTTTCATACCTTTTGCACCTTCGGTAAGTACAAGTTCCGCGCCATATGCCTTCATAAGTTGTCTGCGTTCAACTGACATTGTTTCAGGCATTACGATAATAATGTGGTAGCCTCTTGCTGCGGCAACAGCTGCAAGACCAATTCCGGTATTTCCTGATGTAGGTTCTATGATAACAGAACCGGCTTTCAATTTTCCACTCTGTTCAGCATCATCAATCATGGCTTTTGCGATACGATCTTTCACCGAACCTGCCGGATTAAAATACTCAAGCTTTGCAAGAATTTTTGCTTTCAAATCATATTTTTTCTCAAGATGTGTAAGTTCTAATATTGGTGTTTTGCCGATAAGTTCATCGCTTGATGTATATATTTTGCTCATAATTTAACCCTCCTTAATTACTTTGAATCCATTTTGCAAATCAGCAATAATATCGTCAATGTGTTCTGTACCGATAGAAAGGCGGATTGTATTAGGTTTGATACCCTGATCAGCAAGTTCTTCTTCGGTAAGCTGACTGTGTGTTGTAGTTGCCGGGTGGATGACAAGGCTTTTTGCATCTGCAACATTGGCAAGCAGAGAGAAAATTTTTAAGTTATCAATAAACTTGTGTGCTTCCTCCTGACCGCCTTTAATTTCAAATGTAAATATAGAACCTCCGCCGTTTGGAAAATACTTCTGATATAATGTATTGTCGGGATGTTCGGGAAGTGATGGATGGTTAACCTTTTCGACCTGCGGATGATTTTTGAGAAATTCCACAACCTTTTTGGTGTTTTCTGCGTGACGTTCTAATCGGAGCGAAAGTGTTTCAACACCCTGCAACAGAAGAAATGCCGCAAAAGGCGAGATTGTCGCACCAGTATCACGAAGAAGTATTGCTCTTACATATGTGACAAATGCAGCTGCGCCCACAGCTTTTGTAAACGATACACCGTGATAACTTGGGTTAGGGCTACTTATTGCCGGATAATTTCCCGATGCTTCCCAATCAAATTTTCCCGAATCTACAATTACTCCACCAAGAGTTGTACCATGACCGCCGATAAACTTTGTTGCAGAATGTACCACGATATCAGCACCGTGTTCGATAGGGCGAATAAGATACGGCGTACCAAAGGTATTGTCAACAACAAGGGGCAAGTCGTGTTTATGAGCAATCTCCGCTAAAGCATCAATATCTGGAAAATCGCTATTTGGATTACCAAGCGTTTCGATATATATTGCTCTTGTGTTATCCTGAATTGCCGTTTTAACCTCGTTAAGGTCGTGAATATTTACAAATGTTGCTGTAATGCCAAAGTTCGGTAGCGTATGAGCAAGCAGATTATAGCTTCCGCCATAAATGGTTTTCTGTGCTACAATGTGACCGCCGTTCTGAGCAAGTGCCTGCAGAGCGTATGTAATCGCAGCCGCACCTGACGCTAAAGCAAGTGCTGC
>JBGVGM010000169.1:0-33944 GCA_045121655.1 Acutalibacteraceae bacterium
CTTGCCTCTCCCTTTGGGAGAGGTGTCACGAAGTGACGGAGAGGGCAAAGCATCCACCAATGCAAAATGCAGAATGCAAAATAACTGACTGAACAGTAACTGAGGACTGATTACAATGAACTACGCAACAATTAAACCCTTTGACGTGGCTAACGGCCCGGGAGTAAGAGTATCCCTTTTCGTTTCGGGCTGCACCCACAAATGCAAAAACTGCTTCAACGAGGAAGCATGGGATTTTAACTACGGTGAGCTCTTTACCGAAAAGGAAGAACAGAAAATCCTTTCAGCTCTGAAGCCCGACTATATAAAAGGCTTTTCCCTTTTAGGCGGTGAGCCCTTTGAAAAGAAAAATCAGGAGGTGCTCTCCGTTTTTCTTCCTAAAATAAAAGAAGCCTACCCCGAAAAAGACATCTGGTGCTATACGGGATACGACTTCGAAAAGGATTTACTTACGGGCAGAATATGTGACAAAGAAATTACCGACAGGATGCTTTCATGCATTGACATTCTCGTTGACGGAAAGTTCGTTGAGGAGCTTAAAAATCTGAAGCTCAGGTTCAAGGGCTCAGAGAATCAGAGAATTATAGACGTACAGAAATCGCTTAAAGAAAACAGAATTATCCTTTGGGAGGGTGACACAAATGCAGTATGATGTAAGAATAAAAAAACTCAGAGAAAACGCAGTAGTGCCCACATACGGCTCAGAATTTGCAGCAGGGGCTGACCTTTATGCAGCGGTTGAAGAAGCGGTTACAATTGAAGCAAATGAAACAAAGCTCATTCCTACAGGTCTTGCTATGGAAATACCCGTCGGCTATGCAGGTTTAGTATACGCAAGAAGCGGACTTGCTTCAAAAAGAGGTCTTGCTCCCGCAAACAAGGTGGGTGTAATCGACAGCGACTACCGTGGAGAGGTTATGGTTGCACTTCACAATCACGGCACCAAGGCTCAGACCATTGAAATGGGGGAGAGAATCGCACAGATGGTGATTGCTCCTTATGTTACAGCGAACTTCATCCTCAGTGACAGCCTTGACGACACTGTAAGAGGTGAGGGCGGCTTCGGCTCAACGGGTACGAAATAAGAAACTAAAGGAACGGTTTTGCCGTTCCTTTTTTGCTCCCTCAGTCACTTCGTGACAGCTCCCTCGAAGATGGAGCCTTTAAGCCTCCCTCGTTGAGGGCTGATTCCCCCACAGTGTGGGGGAAATGTCTGCATAGCAGACAAAGGGGGACGGGCGTGTTACTCTGTCACGAAGTGACTGAGGGAGTATGTAGTTGTCAAAGCTTCGGATTGTTTGCTATTTTTGAAGTAAAAATATATTGATTTTTTTTGCACTTTGTGGTAAATTAGAGACACCACATAAAAAATCAAAATTATATCAAGCCAAGAGTGTGCATTTTTATTTCGGTAAAAATGCGGACTTACTTTCGCATTTCTTGGTTTGGATTGTGGATTTTTTGTGTGGTAGCAAATCAGGTCTGCATTTTTCGTGTGTGCATTCTTTGGTTTGCACACACTTTTTATTTTAGGAGGAAAAAGAAAAATGAAGAAATTAGGAGTTTTGGTTGCATTTATCATAGCGTTAATAGTGTTTGCTATGTCCGCAAACGCTAAAACTTACGAAGATTTAGAATATAGTGAAGGTTCCATTACAAACTATTACGGTGATGATCAAAGTTTAAGTATACCTTCCGAGATAAATGGTGAAAAAATAACATCAATTAGTTCATTAGGTTATAACGATTCTTTAAAATATGTGTTTATACCTGATACAATTAATTTAATTAATCAAGATGCATTTGATGGGTGTTGTAATTTAGAAAAATTTTATGTTGATAATAATAATGAGGATTTTTCTACGGACGAAAGCGGAGTATTATTTTGTGGGAGCGGTTTGTTTAGATTCCCTATTGGAAGTTTAATAGAAGATTATAAAATTACAAAAAATATTGGTTACATTTTAGATAGAGCTTTTTATAATTGTCAAAATTTAAAGAGTGTATATATGGCGGACCCTATTGAATACATAGGTGAAGAAGCATTTAAAGATTGTAGAAATTTAAATTTTATATATATGCAAGCATGGGCTGGCCCATATAGTAACGCTTTTGAGGGTTGTGATAATTTGAAGGAGATTATATGTAGTGTCAATACAGGGGGGTTTATTGAAGAAGATGCCGGAGGAATTTATTGGTTAAACAATCTAGAAAGTCTAAAAATTTACAATAGGGACTTCTGGTTTGATATTGATGAAAAAAATGCTAGTTATATATTGAAAAATACAACTATTTACGGATATAAAGAATCAACTGCTGAAAATTTTGCTCTAAAATATGATATAAAATTTGTTGCTTTTGAGGATATTTGTGGACATAGTTATGAAAGAAAATTAATCAAGGAGCCTACTTGCACAGAGTCAGGAGAAAGCTCTAAGATATGTGTTTTATGTGGAGCAGAAGATTTTAGTTGGGATTCAAAACAAAAAATAGAACCACTTGGTCATAAATATTCAGATCTTTGGGTTATTGATGAAGAACCAACTTGTTTAAATATAGGAAAAAAATCACATCATTGTATAAGATGCGATGGCAAAGTTGATGAAACAGAAATTTCAGTTCTTGCACACAGTTTTGGAGAATGGCATATTATTAGAGTAGCTTCATGTTCCATTGAAGGAATAGAAAACAGGGAGTGTACTTGTGGTGAAACAGAAGAAAGAAGAATAGAAAAAATATCGCATGCATACACTGCTGTAACGACACTGTCCACCTGCACTGAAGAAGGTTTCACAACCTACACTTGTGAATGTGGTGACAGTTATGTTGACAATTATGTAGATGCAACAGGTCACATCGACGAAGACGGCGATTATATCTGCGATAACGGTTGTGGTTATGAATTTGAAAAAATTGAACCCGAAACACCTGACGAACCCGAAGAAAAGCCTTGCGATTGCAATTGCCATAAAGGTGGCATTACAGCTTTCTTTTTCAAGCTTATCAATTTCTTTGCAAAGCTCTTTGATAAGAGTGCAGGTGTCTGCAAATGCGGAGCTAAACACTAAAAAATAAAAAAACTCCACCTTACCCAGGTGGAGTTTTCCGTTGAATCAACGAGTGAGTCTGTAAGCCGAGTTTTGTCATTTAAGGCAATCATCTGTCTAGACCTTGAATTGCTCCAAGGTTCAAGCCACCCGTCTGTCTTTTGTGCCCAGCTGACAGCTGACAAGTCGGTGTTGCTTCGGGTAGGGTTTACATGGCCGCACAGTCTCCTGTGCGCCGGTGAGCTCTTACCTCGCCTTTCCATCCTTACCGTAAAAACGGCGGTTTATTTCTGTTGCACTGTCCCTAAGGTTACCCTCGGCGGCCGTTAGCCGTTACCCTGCTGTGTGAAGCTCGGACTTTCCTCACGCCCGTAAAACGAGCCCGCAATTGCCCAACTCACTCGGAAAGTATTCTACCACAACTACCCTTGAAAAGTCAAATTCTATGCGAAAAACTTAATATTATCTTAACTGTAATAAAAAATACTTGTGTTTTTTCGCTCTTTGAGGTAAAATATAAAAAACATTAAAAAACGAAAGGATGCACTTTGATAGTATCGAAGTGTAAAACTTTGTTATGGATGATATATATTTTTCGGATAAGAAAAAAGATAATAAAAAGAAAAAGTCACAGTCCAAGGAGAGAATATCCTCTGACAAGGTAAGCACACCGAAAGGTGAAGACGTTGTCAGCGGCAGAGAGGTGAAGGGTAAACCTGTAAGCTCTGAGAAAAAAGGTAGCTTTGCTGAGACGGATTATTCCGATGAGAACTTTGTTCTTGAATTCAAAAAGAAGGCCGAGGAAACAATTCAGATACCCGAATACGACCCCTACGGTCTGAACGAGGCAAGAAGAATCTCTTCAGGCAGAGAGCCTCAGGGTAAACCCGTTTCTTTAGCAGCTCCCAAAAGCAGAACTCCTCAGGGTGAACGTGTTGTAAAGCAGGTGTCGCAGCCCTCACGTGTTCCCAAGGGCAAGATAAAGAAAAAGAAGTCTGCAAAGGGTAAGGTTATTGTGGGTCTTGTTTCGCTTCTAGCAGTGCTTGTTCTTTGTCTCGGCGTTTACGGTCTTTCAGCTCTTTCAGGTATTAACTATGAAAAGCGTGGAGACAACAAGTATGTAAATCAGAGCGAGCTTGTTTCTGATCCTGCGATAAAGAATATTCTTTTCATCGGCTGCGATGCAAGAGGAGACGTTCAGGGTAACCGTTCAGATACTATGATTCTTCTTTCAATCGACACTAAACACAGAAAGCTGAAGCTTACCTCTTTCCTTCGTGACAGCTATGTATATATCCCCGAAAAAGGCTACAGCAACAAGCTTAATGCCGCCTTCAGCTACGGTGGCCAGAACACTCTTATTGATACTTTAGAGTATAACTTCGGGGTAAATATCGACAACTATGTGATGGTGGACTTCAAGGCCTTCCGTCAGCTTGTGAATCTCCTCGGTGGTATTACCGTTGACGGCGTTACCGAAAAAGAAGCGAAGTATATGCGTGAGGAAGTAAAGATTCCCTCCGTAAAAGCCGGCAAGAATAAAATGAACGGAAAAACTGCTCTGTGGTACTGCAGAATACGTTACATCGACAACGATTTCAGACGAACAGAGAGACAAAGAAAGGTAATTTCCGCAATTATCGATAAGGTTATCAAAACCGATGTCTTTACCCTTATGAATATCTGTAAAGAGGTTTTACCCAACGTTTCAACGGATATTAAAACAACGGAGCTTTTAGGTCTTGCCGTCAATGCAGTACTCAGGTATCTCAGATACGATATTGCTCAGCAGCAGATTCCTGCAGACGGTGAATGGGCAGACAGATGGGTCGGCTCACAGCAGGTGGTTGCTCTCGATTTTGAAGCAAACAAAAAGATACTCAAGGAATTTATTTATGAATAATGATTTATCCCACGTCACCGACGTGGGATAATTTGTTATATTCTGCTTGAAAACGGGAAAAATAAAAGTGACTTATTTATTCGGAGTGAGCTTTATGTATGAGATAAATAATTTTCGTGAGCTGCTTTATGAAAGTACTGAGCGCTTTTCTGAAAGGATAGCCTTTCTTCAGAAAAATGAACAGGGTCAGGTTGAAACTGTAACCTACGAAAGACTGAAAAATGATGCCGAAGCCCTTGGAAAAGCACTCATAAACCGAGGATACAAAAACAAGAAAATTGCCCTTTCGGGAAAAAACTGCTACGAGTGGTGCCTTTGCTATCTTGCAGTTACCTGCTTTGTGGGGATAATAGTGCCCGTTGACAGAGAGCTTCCCTCTGAAGAGTTTTGCAATATACTCGATTTTTCCGAAGCAAAGGCTTTTATCGGTGACTCCAAGGCACTTTCCAAGGCTTCGGAAAAAGGCAGAAAGATTACTCTTTTTGAATTGGAAAAGGGAGTCAGAGAGCTGGTTGAAGAGGGAAAAAAGCTCAGTGACAGTCTTATAGATAACAACGTTGACAGTGAAAAAATGTCAGTGCTGCTTTTTACTTCAGGCACAACGGGTATGACCAAGGGGGTAATGCTCAGTCAGAAGAATATATGCAGCGACATTGTAAGCGTGTTTCCCTCAATTGAAGCTGACGAAAACGACAGAAGCCTTTCTGTACTGCCTCTTCATCACACCTATGAGTGCATAGCCTTTCTTATGATAATTTACTGCGGCGGTTCAGTTGCTTTTTCAGGGGGTATAAGAACGCTGAAGGACGATTTTCAGCTTTTCAGACCAACTGTTCTTGTGTGTGTTCCTCTTTTGCTTGAACGGTTTCACAAGCTGATTTTAAAGAAAATGAAGGAAAGCGGTAAACGCAAAAAGGCTCAGCTTATCACCGGGCTTTCAGGAATAATCTCCGAGGAAAACAGACGGAAAATCTTCGGTGATATTCACTCATTTTTCGGAGGCAAGCTTAAAAAGATAATTGTGGGTGCAGCATCGCTCAGTGAGGAAATCGCAAGGGATTTCAATTCCTTCGGCTTTACTGTTGTTATAGGCTACGGCCTTACGGAGTGTTCGCCTATAGTTATTTGCAACAGTATACACGACATTACGGTTGACAGTATCGGAAAGCCCCTTCCCGGTGTTCAGGTGAATATCAGTGAAGCAGACGAAAACGGTATAGGCGAAATCTGCCTGAAAGGGCCGATGGTTATGCTGGGGTACTATAAAAATCCTGAGGCGACTGCTCTCGTAATGAAAAACGGTTGGTTTTATACGGGTGACCTCGGCTACAGGGACAGTAAGGGGTATTACCACATAACGGGTAGAAAAAAGAACGTTATCGTTACAAGAAACGGAAAGAACATCTACCCTGAGGAGCTGGAATTTTATCTTCTTAAAAACGGTGTGATAAAGGAAGCCGTTGTAACAAGTAAACGGGGTGACATAATTACGGCTCACGTTTTTCCAAATGAGGCATTTATTGCAGAAAAGCTTAAAAAAGATGCGGTAACACCTGCCGAAATCAAAAAGGCAGTTACTCAAACTGTCAGAGAAGTAAACAGAAAAGTTCCCTCATATAAAAACATAAGGGATATTGAAATAAGAACCACCGAGTTTTCAAAAACAACCACCCATAAAATAAAAAGATAAATTTTTCTCTTTGCCTTGTAAATTTTTTAAAAATGGTATATCCTTAGATACAGAATGTATTAAAGGAATGAGAAAATGACCGACCCAGTTTTTATTGAGGGTACAATTGAAGGAATTGTGTATTCCAATCCTGAAAACGGCTACAGTGTAATTGACCTGAGTGTTGACGGAACTCTCGTTACTGCTGTGGGAATTATGCCGTCGTGCTGTGTAGGTGAAAAAATCAAGCTGAAGGGTGAATGGACAACCCACCCCACCTTCGGAAAGCAGTTCAAGGCAAGTGAATGTGAACGTTCAATGCCCAAAAGTGCCGCAGATATGCTCAAGTATCTTTCAAGCGGAACAATCAAGGGCATAGGCCCCTCAACGGCTGCTAAAATCGTTGAACGTTTCGGTGACAGAACCTTTGAGGTGCTTGAAAATTCTCCTGAACTGCTGTCGGAAATCAAGGGTATTTCTGCACAGAAGGCAACGGAAATAGGGGAAAGATTCAAAAGTCAGTTTGCGGCAAGAGAGATAATTATTGCGCTTCAGAAGTACAGTATGAACTCTCAGGAAAGTCTCAACGCCTACAAGGCATTCGGTGCAAATGCCGTTGAGAGAATTACGGAGAACCCCTACATTCTCTGTACAAGAAAGGTTGGAATGCGTTTTGAAAGAGTCGACGAAATTGCCGGCTCCTTTCCTGTTTGCGTAAAATCACTTTACCGCCACAGAGCAGGTATTATTCACATTTTAAGACACAACCTCAGTAACGGACACACCTGCCTTCCCAGAGAAAAAATCATTCTGCCTGCCCTTGAGCTTTTAGGGACAGAGAGAGAAGAAACTCAGGAGATAATTGACGACCTTATTGAGGATAAAGAAATAGTGGAGGCATTCCGTGAGGATAAAAGCTATCTGTTTTTGCCTGAGGAGTATTACGACGAAAAAACAATTGCCGACCGTATTAAGGTAATGCTTCAGTTTCCTCCGGCAGGTGCAAGAACTTTAGATAAGGACATTGAAAAAATTGAAGAGAAACGCAACATAAAATTTGAGGAAAAGCAGAGAGAAGCTATAAGAACAGCCGTTACAAAGGGACTTCTTGTTCTTACAGGCGGCCCCGGTACGGGTAAGACAACCACTATCAACGGTATTCTTGAGCTTTACGAAAAGCAGAAGCTTCGTGTACTTCTTGCAGCACCTACGGGCAGAGCTGCTATGAGAATGAGTGAGGTTACAGGCAGAAAAGCTAAGACTATTCACCGCCTTTTAGAGGTGGAGTGGGGCGACGGCGACAGACAGATTTTCACACGCAACCTTGAAAATCCGCTTGAGGCAGATGCTGTAATTGTAGACGAGCTTTCAATGGTGGATACCCACCTTTTTGCCGCACTCCTTGATGCGCTTCCCTTAGGCTGCAGACTTGTTATGGTAGGTGACGCAGATCAGCTTCCCCCCGTTGGTGCAGGTAATGTGCTTCAGGATATAATCGTTTCGGGGCTTCTTCCCACAGTTGCTCTGACCGAGATTTTCCGTCAGTCAATGGAAAGTCTTATTGTAACCAACGCCCACAGCATAGTGAAAGGGGAATATCCCGACCTTTCAAGAACAGATAAGGACTTTTTCTTTATGCAAAGACCCTCGGTTGCTTCATGTGCGGAAACAATTGTTGAGCTTTACTGCAACCGTCTGCCAAAGGCCTACGGCTATAACGCTATGGACGATATACAGATAATCTGCCCCTCAAAAAAAGGTGAGGCAGGAACTGTCAGCCTTAACCGAAGACTGCAGGAGGTGCTGAATCCTCCCACAAAGGATAAGGAAACTTATCAGAGCGGAATGAGAGTCTTCCGTGAGGGAGACAAGGTTATGCAGATTAAGAATAACTATGACATAATCTGGAAAAAGGGCGACGAAACCTCTGCCGGAATTTTCAACGGCGACATAGGAAAAATCCTGATAATAAACCACAACGCAGGCTTTATGAAAATCGACTTTGACGGCAGAATGGCGCTTTACCCCTTTGACAATATTGCTGAGCTTGAGCTTGCCTACGCCATTACCGTACACAAAAGTCAGGGCAGTGAGTTTGAGGCAGTTGTGATGCCTGTCTGCGGAATTGTACCTCAGCTTTCTTACAGAAATCTGCTTTACACAGCCGTTACAAGAGCGAAAAACCGAATGATTCTTGTGGGCAATAAAAGTCAGGTTTTCGATATGGTTGATAACGACAAAAAAACCAGAAGATACTCCTTTCTCAAGTATCTTCTTATGAAGGAATAATCACCGGAGTAAAAACCGGTGATTTATGTATTTACATTTGTTTTAAATTGTGTATAATAGAATCAAGAAAACATTACGGAGGTAAAATTTATGGACTATTTGGTATGGATTATTTTAGGTGTAGTTGTTGTTGCAATCGTTATCTGGCTTATTTCAACACAGAGAAGCCTTGCAGCTCTCGATGAAAACATCAACAACGCAATGAGTCAGATAGGCGTTCTGCTTTCAAGCAGATTCGACGCACTGACAGCTCTTCTTGACCTTACAAAGGGCTATGCTGAGCACGAGTACAAAACAATCAGTGAAACAATCAAGTCAAGAAGAACGATGATTACTGCTGATTCAACAGCTGCAGATGCCAAGGCTCAGGAAAACCTTATTACCGAGGCTCTCGGCAGAATCAACGCAGTTGCCGAAGCTTATCCCGAGCTTAAGGCAAACGAAAACTACAAAGAGACAATGAATGCCGTAAACGAGTATGAAAAGTCAGTTCGTCAGGGCAGACTTGTTTATAACGACAGCGTTACAAAGCTCAACAGAAAAATCAGAATGTTCCCTACAAGTATGGTTGCAGGTATGTTCGGCTTTTCAAAGAGAGACTACCTTGAAGCTGACGACAGCAAGGCTGATATGCCCAGTATGAAGTAAAAGAGGGCAGCAGTATGAATAAAAACAAGATGTTATTAAAAACAGCTCTTGTGCTTTTGATGCTTTTTGTTTTTGCGTTTTCAGTAAGTGCGTCAAATCATGTTGAAAATATTGATATTGATGTAACTCTCAATAAAGACGGCTCAGCACTTATTGAGCAGGAATGGAAGGGCACCTTTGACGAAGGCACAGAATGCTACTATGAATTCAATGCTGACAACTCTCTCGGATTGAAAAATTTTACGGCTTCCTGTAACGGCAAGCAGTATGAAACTCTCGAAAACTGGGATGTAAATGCTTCCTTTTCTGAGAAAGCATACACCTGCGGTCTTAATCATCTCGGCGGATATGATTACGAGGTTTGCTGGGGTATTTCGCAGTATGGTGAAAACACTTATAAAATCAGCTATACTGTGGAAAATGTAGTTATAGCCTATGAGGATTCAGACGGCTTCAATTTCCGTTTTATTAACTCCGGAATGAATACCGGACCTACTGATGCAAAAATTACCTTTAAAATGGCAGACGGAACGCCCATTACTGACGAAAACTGTAATATATGGGGCTTCGGCTATGATGGTGATATAAATTTTAACAGTGGTTATGTTCAAGGGGCCACTATATCTCCCTTAGGCTACAGAAACCATATGACGATAATGATGCAGTTTGAAAAAGGTCTTTTCGAACCGGTTTGCTCAATTGGCGGTGACTTTGAAACAGAGGTAAAGGAACCAGCTTTCGACGGAAGCTATTACGAAGAATATGAAGACTATGAATCTTCGGTTGATATTTTCTTTATTATAACAATGCTGATGACTGTTTTTGTTATTTGTGGCTTTTCCGCTGCCGGAATATGGACAGTTGTTCAGAAGATAAAAAAGAAGAAAATCGAAAAGAACGCTCAGTATGTAAGAGATGTGCCGAAAGAGGACATCAATGTTTCTTACTCACTTCTTAACTCCCTTCGTGAATGTGAAGAGGGTGACATTGTTTCTGCAAGAATCCTCAGACTTATCGGCAAGGGAATAATTACACCTATTGATGAAGAACATGAGGGTCAAAAGATTTCAAGAACCAAGGTAAAATTCAGAATAAATGCAGTTGACGAGACTGAAATTGAACACTGGGATAAAAAGCTTTACACAATTCTCAAAGCCTCAGCAGGAGGCGACGGAGTTCTTGAACCCCTTGAAATGAAGCTTTACTGCAGAGACCACCCGTCGGTTCTCAGAGCGTTTATCAATCGCTGCAAGCTCAGCGGTGAAGAACGACTTGATGAGCTTAAGTGCAGCAAAAAAGGCAAGTATCAGTACGTTGACCAGCTTTCGGAGGAAGGCATAAAAATGCTTTCAGACCTTTACGGCTTCAAGAAGTATCTTCGTGAATTTTCACTTATTGAGGAGAGAACGGTAAACGATACATACATCTGGCAGGAGTACCTTATTTATGCAACCCTTTTCGGAATTGCAGACGAGGTTGCTGACCAGCTGGTCAAGGTTAATCCTCAGATTGAAGCTCAGGTTAACATTTACCGCAGAGATATTCACTTTGCACGCACCTGCAGACATTATATGTATTCCAATATGATGAGAACTGAGCAGGCAGCAAGAAGCAGTGCAACAGGCGGCTCAGGCGGAAGAGTTTCCTTTGGAGGCGGAGGCGGCTTCAGAGGCGGCGGCTTCAGCGGAGGAACAAGATAAATTTTAAAGCGGTTACACAGCTGTGTGACCGCTTTTTGTTCGTTGAAGCACTTATGAAAAGGCCACCCTTATATGTTGATTTTACGGCGTTTCTCTGATATAATACAGAAAAAATTTGTCAGTAACAAGGAGAAAGCTTATGTCCGAAAAGAAGAACTATCTGTTTTGCTATTTTACAGGCAACGAGCCCGAAAGAGAATCAATAAACTATGCACTCAGCCGTGACGGTTATAATTTTACTCCCCTTAACGGAAACCGACCCTTTCTCTTTAATATGAAGGGCACAAGGGGTGTGCGTGACCCCTTTATTTTCAGAGCTGAGGACGGCAGCTTTTACATTATCGGCACTGATATGAGAAGTGATAACGGATGGGCGTCCAACCATGCACTGTGTGTATGGCACAGCGATGACCTTGTAAACTGGGAGCAATATGACCTTATTGATATGAACGAAAACGGCCTAGAGGGAAGCGTACGCACATGGGCACCTGAGGTGTTCTACGATAAAGAAAAAGAGATGTATATGATTTACTGGGCAAACTGTCAGCACTTCAGAGACACTGACCGGTGGACTAAAACCGTTATGTGGTATGCTTATACGAAGGACTTCAGAAGCCTTGAAACTGCACCTCAGATTCTCTACGCACCGCCCTGCAATAAAGATGCAATAGACGGTGACATTATAGAAAAAGACGGAGTTTTTTATCTTTACTATAAAGACGAAAACGAAAAGTATATCTGCTACGTTTATTCAGACTGCCCTACAGGCCCCTACAAAGAGCCTGAAAAAAAGAACATAACAGTTTTCAAAGAACATACCGAGGGCTGCTGCATGTATAAGGAATACGGCACAGACAGTTATATTATGATAATGGATTCCTACGTTAAAGGCGGTTATCTTATGCAGAAGACAACAGATATGGTAAATTTTGAGGCAGTTGATGAAGATAAGTATTCTTTGGATTTTTCACCCAGGCACGGCTCTGTGCTTGCTATAACGGATGAAGAGTATGAAAAAATTGCTTCCTTTTTCGAGTAATGTTTCCGGTTTTTTACTGTATCGTGAACAGTAAAACCGGAAGTGGTTTGATTGAGACAAATTCAGTAAAAATGTTGCGTTCGAAACAAAAACAAGATAACTATTGCAAAAACGTCAAATTGTTTTTCCCTTGTATCATTGATTGAAAAACCATTGACCTGAGGGGAAAAAAGGTATAGAATGTACCCTGTTATGTAGAGTAATAGGGTTTTTTTATGCCCTTTTCTAAATTGTAAAAAAAATAGGAGATTGTTAAAATGGCTAGTAAGAAAAACAAGTACATTTTTATGGATGTACCCGATTTCAAAACAGTAAGAGAAATGATTGAATACGGCCACATCAAGGGTGGAGATAACAAGCAGTATGTTTATCTCGAAACACGTACCAAGGAAAGAGTAAAGAGCTTCAACGAAGTATGGCACGACACTGTAGGTCTCGGCCAGTATCTTTATAAAAACGGCCTTGAAGGCAAGAAGGTTGCTATCCTCAGCGAAAACAGCTACTACTGGATTGCTTGCTTCTATGCACTTATGACAGGCCGCTACGTTACTATTCCTCTTGATGCAAAGCTTACAGATGCAGACCTTGTAAACATTATGGTCAAGAGTAAGTGCGATGCAATTTTCTACTCAGACGATTTCGCAGGCACAATTGAAAAGATGAAGGCTGACGAAAATGTAAAGATTACAAACTACATCAAAATCAGCGACTTCTATTCTCTTATCGACGAAGGTCACGAAGACCTTAAAAACGGCAACAAGAGCTATCTTGACAATCCTCCCAAGCCCGAAGATCTTGCAACAATCGTATTTACTTCAGGTACAACAGGCAAGAGTAAGGGCGTTATGCTCAGCCATAAAAATATCACTGCAAGTGCAGTTGCTTCAGCAAAGGTTATTCAGGGTACAAACGCAATCGGTTTCCTTCCCATGAACCACCTTTTTGCATGGGCAAGTGCTCTCTTCCTCAGTAACGTATTCCAGGCTTGGGGCTATATCTGCCGCAGCCTTAAGGATATTCCTAATGATATGAAAAAGTACAGCCCCCAGAATATGGCAGGCGTACCTATGCTCGTTGAAACAATCTACAAGACCATCTGGAGAACTGCCGAGCAGAAGGGCAGTGCGGACAAGCTCAGAAAGGGTCTTAAAATCAGTAACTTCCTGAGAAAGTTCGGTATCGACATAAGAAGAAAGCTCTTCAAGGAAGTAATTGCAGGTGTAGGCGGCAGCCTTGAATACATCGTTTGCGGCGGTGCTTACCTTGACCCCAAATATGAAAAGGGTATGACAGATCTCGGCATAGATATTCTCTGTGCTTACGGCACAACAGAATGTTCACCGGGTGTTACAATCAACACACAGTATGAACACCGTTCAGGCTCATGCGGTAAGCCTATGCTTTGCTGTGAGGTTAAAATCAACAATCCCGATGAAGACGGTGTTGGTGAAATCTTCGTAAGAGGCGACAACGTAATGATGGGCTACTTCGAGGACGAAGAAGCAACAGCTTCAGTATTCGACGGCGACTGGTTCATGACAGGTGACTACGGTTATATGGACAAGGACGGCTTCCTCTACTTCGTAGGCAGAAAGAAGAACCTTATCGTTCTTTCAAACGGCAAGAACGTTGCTCCCGAAGAGCTTGAAGACCAGCTTATGAAAATTGAATATGTTAAGGAAGTTCTTGTATACGGCGAAAACGATGTAATCAACGCGGAATTCTTCCTTGATGAAACTCTTTGTGAAAATGCAAAGGAACAGATTAAAAAGGACGTTGATGAATTCAACAGAGGTCTTCCTCTTTACAAGAGAATCAGAAAGGTACACACAAGAGATACTGAATTCCCCAAAACAACAACACTTAAAATCAAGCGCGAATACAAGGACGAGGTAAAGGCATGAGTGAAATAAAAAGCGTCAGGCAGTTGGTTGCCTATGCAGCTGACCGCTATGGCGACAAGGATTTTTGCCGATACTATATCGGTAACTATCACTACAAAAAAAGTTACAATGATTTTTATGATAACGCACTTGCAGTTGCAAGATATATCCGTCACATAAACCCCAGGAGAATGCACATTGCTTTCATCGGTAAGACAAACTACGAATATATTGCTTGTCTTACAGGTATGATTTTCAGCGGAAACGTGGTTGTTCCTTTTGCTCCCGATATTACTGTTGAAGAAGCTACAACTCTCTTTGCAGATGCTGATATTGAAATGCTTTTCTGCGAAGAGGAAATGATACCGACAGCAATTGAAATTCAGAAAAGAACACCTGCTCTCAAGAAAATCGTTTCTCTCGGTGACATCAAATGGTTTGCAAACATCTTTGAAACCTATAACTCCGAAAGTGAGTTTGCCGGTCTTGAGAATGTTGAAATTGATATTGATGCTTGTGCACTGATTATTTACACCTCAGGTACTACAGGTGACAGAAAGGGAGTAATGCTCTCTAACCACAATATTGCGGCAAATACCTGCTACAACGAATACAACATGGACAACGATGACGTAAGCTTCTCAGTTCTTCCCATGCACCACGTATTCTGTTACAACTGCGATGTTCTTAAAACTGTTTATGACGGCGGAACACTCTGTCTTAACGGTCCTATGAGTAATCTCTATAAGAATTTTCTCAGATTCGAACCTACAATTATGAGAATTGTTCCTTCTCTTTGCAAATCAATTCTCACAAGAATCAAGGTTACGGAGAGAAACAACCCTGAGCTTACTCCCAGAGAAGCCGCTGAAAGAGTTGTGGGTAAAAACTTCAGAAGAATGATTGCCGGCAGTGCCTACCTCAGTGAAGCACTTATAGATGAATTTGAAAAATACGGTATTACTGCCCGTCAGGGTTACGGCATGAGCGAATGCAGCCCGAGAATTACAACCTCAGATTTCTCAGATGCAAATAAATACTCAACCGGTAAAGTACTTTCAGTTAACGAGGTAAGAGTTCAGGACGGCGAAATTCAGGTTAAGGGCCCCTCGGTAATGCTTGGTTACTACAAGCGTCCCGATGCAACTAAGGCAGCTTTCACCGAAGACGGTTACCTTCACACAGGCGACCTCGGTTATCTTAAAGGTAATCACCTTTTCCTTGTGGGCAGAAAGAAGAATCTCATTATTCTTTCAAACGGCGAAAACGTTTCTCCGGAAGAAATCGAAAACCTTTTTGCTGACGAATCCATTGTCAAGGAAGTTGTAGTTTACGGTGAAAACGATAAAATCGTATGCGAAGCTTTCCCCGACAGAGAGTTCTGCGATGAGATGGAAGCAGAGGAAATCGAAAAGCAGATTCACAGAATTGTAGATGAAATCAATCTGCAGTCTCCCCAGACAAGACAGATTGCTTCACTCAAGATAAGAAACACACCTTTCCCGAGAACTTCCTCAGGAAAGATTAAAAGAACAGCATTTTATTTTTAAGGAATTTAAGAGGTTCAATGAACCCTGAAAGAAAGGAACGAATGAAAATGGAAAATCTTATCAAAGTACTTGAAAACTACACAGAGGAAGAAATCACTGCAGGCTCAAGCTTCAAAACAGACCTTGCTCTCAGCTCATTTGACACAGCTTGTGTTATCGACGAAATCGAAGAAGCAATGGGCGTAAGAATCGACATCAAGGATTTTGTTACATACAAAACTGTCGGCGAAATGGCTGACTACATCGCTTCACTTAAATAAGCATAAAAAATCAAAGAGGCTGTTACCGGTAAGGTAGCAGCTTTTTTAGTAGATATTGATAATATTCTGACAGAATGATATAATCAGATAAAGGGAGTGATCAGTTAATGAATATCAAAGCAATTCTTTTTGATTCCGGAAGAGTTCTCAACGGACCTGTAACCGGACATTGGTTTATAACACCGAACTTTTGGGAATATGTCAATAAAGATGTTTTTGATTCTCTTGATAAAAGTAAAATTGCTTCCGCTTTCGCTGAGGCTGATAAATATATTATCACTCAAAAACTAATGACTACCAAAGATGAAGAATATAAGCATTTCATAAAGTTTTATGAAATATTCTCATTACGGTTACCTGAACTGCAACTTTACTCTGAAACAATAGAAAGTATTGCAAGAGATTTAGTTTTCAACCCTGAAAAGTATGTTTTCTATGATGATGCACTTTCTGTAATTCCCGAACTGAAAGATAAATGCAAATTGGCAATTGTATCAGATGCCTGGCCGTCGCTTTTAGATGTCTATGAAGAAAACAATATGACTTCTTATTTCGATTCAATTGTAATATCTTCTTTTCTCGGTACATCAAAACCTGACAGTAAAATGTATAACACTGCTCTTGAAGAATTAAATGTTGAACCTGAAGAAGCGATATTTATTGATGACAGCCCCAAGAATTGTATGGGAGCTATGGCAGTTGGCATAAACACGGTTCTTCTTTGCAGGAATAAGCAAGTTTACATAAGAGAGAAAATTAAAAGTGTCGGAAAGAAATATAGAGTAATAAACAATTTACACCAGCTTTATAAAATCATCTGATTGTAATGAAAGCAGTATTAAAGCCGTACATAGCATTTGCTGTGTACGGCTTATCTGATTTTTTTACGCCTTCTTGAATCTGATTACATTAAATGAAAGAGGCTTAAGCTCAGCAGTTGTAACCTTGCCGTCACTCTGAGGCAGGGGATTGAGGTGCATTTTTACCTCTTCTTTGTCAAAGGTGTTTTCTTTCTTTACGTCATAGCCATCCATTGATGAGAACTCAATTGCCTTGTAGCCTTCAAATCCGAGAAGTGAAATATCAAGCTCAACCTTTTCGTCAAGTGAACGGTTAACGCAGAAAACAACTGCCTCTTCTTTTTCTTCATCATATGTAACAATGCTTTCTATATAAGGAACGTCTGTGAATTCCTTGCAGTCATATTTGTCGCAGGTAACGATAGGACGAAGAGCGTTTCCACGTGCATACTTTGAAAGAGCCTCAAAGGGATAGAAAATAGTCTGTCTGAATGCTCCGCCGCCGGTCTTTGTGAAAATGGGTGCAATTACGTTTACAAGCTGAGCAAGACAGGCGATCTTAACTCGGTCAGCGTGACGGAGAAGTGTGATGAGCATACAAGCCACAACAAGAGCGTCCTCAAAGTTGTAAATGTCCTCAAGCTGGTTAGGCGCAGTACTCCATCTTTCAATAGGTGCACCGTTTGAGTGGTACCAGACATTCCATTCGTCAAATGAAAGATTTATGGTCTTTTTGCTTCTCTTGAAGGACTTTACATAGTCGGCAACACAGATAACGCTGTAAATGAAATCCTCCATTTCAAGGCTTTTTGCAAGGAATGAGGGGGTGTCGTTGCTGTGATTGCCGTAGTACTGATGAAGTGAAATATAGTCTACGTTGTCGTAAGCCAGTTCAAGTGCTTCTGCTTCCCACTTGCCGAAGGTGCTCATACCTCTGCTTGATGAACCGCAAAGAACGGTTTCAATGGAAGGGTCAACCCACTTCATAAGCTTAGCTGCTTCGTTGGCAGTTCTGCCGTATTCATAGGCTGTTTTTGAACCCATCTGCCAGGGGCCGTCCATTTCGTTACCGAGACACCAGAGCTTAACATCCCAGGGGTCTTTGTAGCCGTGCTTTATACGTAAGTCGGAAAACTTTGAATTGTCTTTGTGGTTGCAGTATTCAACAAGCTGTCTTGCCTCATCGGGGCCTCTTGTGCCGAGATTAACTGCCATCATAGGGCTGGTCTTTGCCTTTTTGCACCAACGCATAAATTCATTTGTGCCGAAAAGGTTGGGCTCAGTAACACCCCAGGCAAGCTCAAGACGCTTCGGCCTTTCACTTACGGGGCCAACACCGTCTTCCCAGTTGTAGCCTGAAACAAAGTTACCGCCGGGATAACGCACAACAGGCACGTCGAGCTCGTTAATCATTTTTATAACGTCGGTACGGAAGCCTTCTTCGTCTGCAAGAGGGTGACCGGGTTCGTAAATACCGCCGTAAACTGCTCTGCCGAGATGCTCAATGAATGAACCGAAGACTCGTCTGTCAATTTCACCGATTTTCATTTCGGCAGCTGCTGTAATTTTTGCTTTCATAGGTTTTTCTCCTTGGTTATTTATGGTGCTTTCAGTTTAACACAAAGACACAATTAAGTAAATAAGTTGTGATAAATTTTTCGTAAAAGAAATGGACTGCGTAAATCACGCAGTCCTCTATAATTTTACTTCTTTTCTTTTGCCTTTTTAGCCTTTTCTTCGTTACGCTTGCGCCAGATTTCCTTGTAAATTTGTTCTGTTGCAAGTGAAACCTTGGTAACTGAGAATTCGCAGTTTTCGGGGAACACGTACCATGTATCCTGAAGAGTGTTCATATCGATACAGTCCTTGAAGTTACCGAAACGGTAGTTGTATTCAACGTGGATTGTGTTCTGTGAAGCGGCGTCAAGCTTCATTGAGAAGGGTTCCTGGTCAAAATCACGGATACCCTGAAGATTTAAGCCGTTCATATCATGAATAAGCTTACCTCTGCCGAGACGAACAAAGCCCTTTGAGTTGGGAAGCTCATTTACGTGGCAGTCACATTCAAAATAGTATCTGCCTTCCTGAACTTCCTTTTTAACCTGCTCACGTTCCCAATTGTACCAGTCTGAGGGGAACTTGAATTCTGTGTTGCCGTCGGAAGCTTCAAGCTCACCGTAGTAGTTGAGATACCAGCTCTTACCGCAGTGCTCGCAGAAAATTGTGTCGTCCTTTGAGTTCATCTTGTACTCAGTCATACAGTGGGGACACTGATAAAGGGGTTTGTGAAGACCCTGAGCACGTTTTTTGTATTTGAGAGTAACACGGTTTTCACTCTGCCAACGCCAGTCGTCGTTGTAAAGGTACTCACGGATTTTTTCGTTGATTTCATCAGTTGAAGCAGCCTTTACTTCATCAGCGGTGAAAATCTGAGTCATAACAGCTTCAACGCCCATAATATCTCTCTTCATGTGGTTACCCCAGAAGGGATCGTAAAGGTGGTGACCCTTGCAGTTGAGAACAACGCAGGGAACGCCCATCATTTTTACAAGCTGACCAACGGAGTCTGTGAAAGCATCATATTCTGTAGCTCCGCAAAGTGAGTATCTTGCTTCAGCGTAAATGCCGAATGAATGCCCCTTTTTGATAGCTTCCTGACACTGTCTTACAGTGTTGAGATCGGATGTGTACTTTCTCTTGGGAATACCGCCGACAGCTCTGAGCATCCATTCTCTGCCGATATAGTCATCAACAGCAGCGGGGTAAACAGCTCTGTAGGGCTTGATTGCTGCGTTAAGCACGTAGAAATCGTAGAAAGCGTTGTGGTTACAGATAAGAATGAAGGGTGCTTCAAGGTTTTCCATTCTTACTTTTTTTACTGTTCCTTTACGGATAACTTTTCTGATTGTGCATGCAGGCCAAACCAGATATTTCATCAGATATTCATTCTGAAATGTAATAGGCTTGTGCATGTCGAACTTTTTAGTTTCGGGAGTACCCGAACGGACAAAAATGCCTAATTTTTCTTTCATAGTAAATATACCACCATTCCATATTGATACACTTTGCGTATAGATGATACGAACGTAATCGAAAAGATTATAGCACAGAATCTGTTACGAAACAATAATTAAAATATAAACAATATTTGATATTTTTTTACCTATTTTGTAAAAATAAGACAAATCCTTAAAATTCTCTTGGAAAAATAAGCTGTTCGGGAAGCTGATAACTAATTGTATCGATTTCAGAAGCATAATTGTAAGATATTAGCCCTTGAATATACTTTTTTAAAATGCTATAATAAAATAGATTAAGCCAAAGAAAGGCGGTGCGTTAAAAATGGCAGAGTATAAATTCAAGTTTTCAGTCATTATTCCTGTTTACAATGTAGAAAAATACCTGAGCGAAACTTTAGATTCCGTTCTGAATCAGAGCATAGGCTTTGAAAACATTCAGGTTATACTCGTCAACGACGGAACTCCTGACAGCAGCGGTGAAATCTGCAGAGAATACGCACAGCGTTACAGTGAAAATATTATTTACATAGAGAAAGAAAACGGCGGTGTAAGCTCAGCAAGAAACGCCGGAATTCCTTATGTAAAAGGTAAGTACATCAACTTCCTTGATTCCGACGACAAATGGGACGAAAACGCTTTTTCTAATGCGTGGAGCTTTTTTGAAGAGCATTACGATGAAATTGATGTGCTTTCGTGCAGAGTTAAAAAGTTTGACGCCTCTGATGACTGGCATATCCTTGATTTCAAGTTTCAGAAGGGCGACAGAGTAATAGACCTTACCGACGAAAAAAAGTGCACCCTGGTGCAGTCTCACGCCGGCACGGCAATTATAAAAGCTGAAGCTTTAGATAAAGGTGACAGATTTTCCGAGGGTGTAAAATTTGGCGAAGATTCCATGTTTATTAACGGAATAATTCTTCGCAGACTCAGATACGGTGTTTCTGAGAATGCAGTTTACTATTACAGAAAAAGAGGGGACAACTCTTCAGCTACACAGCTTCAGAATGTTAACCCCGATTACTATACCGTTTCACCTGAAGCTTACTACAGTTCTCTTTGTGAAAAATCACTTGAGCTTTACGGTGAGGTTGTGCCGTATATACAGAATGTACTCATATACGATATCGGCTGGAGAGTACGCGAAGTGCCTGCGGAGTTTATCCTTAACGACCCGAAGCTTTACGGAAAATACTGTGAGCTTCTCAGAAAATACCTTTTGAAAGCTGATGAAAAGTATATAATCAGTAACCGGGTGCATAAGAGAATAGGCTATAAAATTGCCCTTCTTAAGCTTCGTGACGGTACAGATTTGCTTTCAGAAACTCATTTTGACATTGAAAAAGAGGCAATTTTCTATAAGGATATGAGCCTTTTAAGATTGCAGAGTAACCACAAATTGTGCCATATAAATATAAGCAAAATCAAAAAGAATCCCGAAACGGGAAAATATATCCTTGTTGTTGAGGGCCTGATTGCAAAATGGGTGCTTGATTGCTGTAAAGGCGAAAATGTTGATTTCGTAATACGCATAGGCAAAAAGAAATACGACGTAAAGAGAAAGCCCTATTCCCTTATTAAGGAAAAAAGCTTTTACGGAGAAAAAAACAGATACGATTCCTTCAGAAAGAAAATAGAAATTGATTCCTTCTTTGAGGAAAAAGACAGAATCAAGGTTGAATTCTGCCTGACTTTTTCAAATAAAACTTATCCTATAACGGTAAACCTCGGGGAATTTGTACCATCCGCTGACGAATTTGCTTCAGCACATAGAATCTTCGGTCCATTTATTATGACAAACAGAAACACTCACATCACTGTCAGAAAAAGCGAAGATATTGAAAGTGACAGAAAGATTCTTTCGGAAAAAACATTTCAGAGGCTTCAGAAGGCAGGACTTTCCGAATACGAAAGAATTATAAAACGCACCGAAGAAATCAAAGCTGAATTGAACGGCAAAAAGCTTTGGATAATAGGCGACAGCCTTTATAAGGCAGGGGACAACGGCGAAGCATTTTTTAAGTTTATGTGTAAAAAGGCAGAAGACGAAAACTGCGGTATTCTTCCCGTGTTTGCAATTTCATCTGAAAGCAAGGACCTTGTACGTCTTTCCTCTTACGGAAGGGTGATTTCTCCTGAAAGCGAAGATTTCAAGAGCATGCTTCTTTCTTCGGATAAAATCATAATGTCGGAAATCAGCGATTTTCTGATTTCTTTCCTGACAAAAGAGGAGAGAGTATACCTTGGACATCTTATAAGCAGTGATGTAGTGCTTCTTGATAAAGACCTTATTGCCAAGGATAAAAGTGAAACTCACGGCAAATTCAGCACCAACATAAGCCTTTACTGCGTTTCAAGGGAAAAACAGCAGAAATCCATTCTTAAAAGTGACGGCTGTTATTTCAAGGAGGAAGTTGCTCTTACAGGTAGTGCAAAATTCGACTGTTACAATAACGAAAAGGAAAAGCTTATAGTTTTTCTGCCTCACAGAATGAAAGACGAAACAGCCGAATCCTTTCAGAAATGCAAAAGCTTCAGATTCTGGAACTACATAATGAACGACAGAAAGCTTCAGTTCAATATGATGAGGTACGGCTATAAGGGTGTGCTGTGTCTTCCTGAGGAGTACAGAGAATTTGCAGATTGCTTCAATGAGAATTTGTTCTTCAGGGTTATGCGCGAGGACAATTACAGCGAGGCATTCAGTAAAGGTGCCTTCCTTGTAACGGACTATCACCCCGGCTTTGAATTCGCATACAATGAAAAACCGGTAATTTATGCACATTACGAGGAACTGAAAAAGTTTTATAAGCATAATCCTCACAGAAAGGGAATGTTCAATTTTGAGGTGTCAGGCTTCGGAAAAATCTGCCTTTCAAGAGAGGAAACCCTTGAAGCAATTACTGAAATAATGAAAGAAAAAGCCGTCTTAAAAGAGGAGTACAAAAAACGTGGCGACCTTTTCTTCTCGTTCAAAGACAAAAACAACTGCCAGCGTATTTTCGAGGAGATTATAAACAGCTGACATAAAAAAGGGAAGTGAAATTTTGCTGTCTTTAAACCGCACACAGCTGAAATATATTGCTGCTTTTGCTATGCTTGTGGACCATATTGGTATGATGTTTATTCCCGTAAGCACACCTTTGGGAACGCTGTGCAGAGTTGTCGGCAGACTTACAGCACCGATTATGTGTATGTTTCTTGCGGAAGGCTACAGATATACCCGCTCAAAAGGTAAGTACGCGGCAAGGCTTTTAATTTTTGCTCTTATATCTCAGCCCTTTTATGCCTTTGCTCACGGAAACGAAATTTTAACGGCAGATTTCAATATGATATTCACGCTGTTTCTGTCCTTTGTGATGCTTTTGTGCTTTGATAAGGCTAAGAATAATTTTCTTAAAATACTCTCGGTTGCAGTTTTTGTGTTTCTTTCGCAATTCGGCGACTGGGGAATTACTGCACCGCTGTGGGTGCTCGGGTTTTACTGCTTTAACAAAGACAGAAAAAAGGCCACCGTTTATTTTTCGACAGTTACACTTTTCTGGATAATCAGAGCAACTTATAACTGCATTGAAATGGGTTATTATTGGTACGGAGAGTACTGTCAGCTTGGTCTTTTCCTCTTTCCGATTTTCTTTTACTGCTACAACGGAGAAAAGGGCAGCGGCAGCAAATTTTCCAAGTGGTTTTTCTATTGGTTCTACCCGCTTCATCTGTTTTTGCTTACGGTGATAAAAGAAATGGCATAACAGTGCAAGGATTCGACATGATTTAACTTTTTTTCTCTTGAAAATGAAGTGTATGTGTGTTAGAATATATTAGTTAATTACAGTAAAAAACAAGGCTTAATAAATTTAAAGAACGGAGTGAAATTATGAAGTGTAGTTATTGCGGACATGAGCTTAGCAACGGCGCTGAATTCTGCGATAAGTGCGGAATGATTCTCGGCTTTGCTGACGAGAAAAAGGACAAGTCTGGCGAGTTGGATTCAGAGTTTACTCAGAATATTTTTCAGGCGTTGGATTTTGACGATTCAGAGCTTGATATTGCTGCTATGGAGCTTCCTGTTTCCGATTACGAGGAAACAGCAGAGGTGAGCTACAATATCCCTGAATACGTATCTTCACCTGAGGACGAAACGGTTACTGACGAAGCTGAAGAAGAAAAGAGCGAGGAGCCTGCTGTGCAGTACGATATTCCCACCATTGATGCTGAATTTGAAGCTCCTGAATATACTCCCGTTCCCGATGTTGTTATTTCTGCAAAGAAGGCTTCAGATGCAATTAAGGAAAGCAACCACAAGAAAGAGGGAAGAAAAAAGAAGAAACATAACAAGAAGGTTTCTGCTGAAACCTATGATATAGAAAGTCTTTCTCTTGAAGAAACTCCCGAGGAAATCGAAAAGCAGAACGAAGAGGCATTCAAAGAGGCTGTAAAGGCTCCCGAGATTATTTCAGTTGCTCCCGTTGCTGTTGAGCTTCCCGAAGAGCCTGAAGTTGAAGAAATTCCCGAAGCTATCGAAGAACCCGAAGTTGAAGAAGCTCCGGAAGCTATTGAAGAACCCGTAGTTGAAGAAGCTCCCGAAGCTATTGAAGAGCCTATAGTTGAAGAGATTCCCGAAACTGTTGAAGAACCTGTAATCGAGGAACTTCCCGAGGCTGTTGAAGAACTTGAGGAGGTTATTGAGCCTGTAGAGGAACAGCCTTTGGTTATCGGCCTTTTCGAGGATATCGGTTCTGCAAGTGAAGCTGAAGAATACGAGGAAGAAGAGGAATACGAGGATATCACTCCCGTGGAGGATAACACTGAAAAAACCAAGAAGAGCAAAAAAGGTATTGTTATTGCAGCGCTTATCTTTATTCTTTGCGTGCTTTGTGCAGGCGCATATGCTCTTAAGGATTACATTCCCGTAATGGCTCCCACAGAAGCTACATCTCAGGAGGATTCAACAGTTCCCTCAACAGAGGAAACCACCGAAGAAGAGACAACTGAAGAAGAATCCACTGAGGAAACAAGCGAAGAAGAAACAACCGAAGAGACTACTGAGGCTGAAACAACCGAGTCTGAAGAAATCACTACAGAAGAAGCTGTAACAACAGAGCCTACAAGCGAAAACGAAATTGTTTCAACAACAAAGCCGACTACAACAAAGCCGACCACTACAAAGCCCGCAACCACCAAGCCGGCTACAACCAAGCCCGCAACCACAAGACCGGCTACTACAAAACCGGCTACAACTAAGCCTGCAACAACAAAGCCGGCTACAACAAAACCGAACACCACAACAGATCCCTACGGTATCAACGATGTTACTGTTAAAAAGCCGTCAAGCTACATCAAGTCATACACAGGCTATGTAACAGCTGAGGGCCTTAATATGAGAGCTAAGCCTACAACAAGCTCGGACAGAGTTCTTTATCTTTCAAAGGGTGCTGACGTAAAGGTACTTGCAAAGGAAAACGGTTTCCTTTATGTATATTCAAACAGATACGGTGTATCAGGTTGGGTAAGCGCTTCTTACATTTCAACCTCAAGACCCACCGAAACAACCTCAAAGCTTTACACTGGTACAGTTCAGCCTGACGTAAAAGCTACACAGAAGGTAATGCACACAACCTATTCACTGAACATCAGAAAGGGTCCCTCAACCTCATATCCTTCAGTGCAGATTATTGCAACAGGATATCCCGTTAAGGTTATCGGCTCAAAGAGCGGTGTTTCAGGTTGGGTATATGTAACAGATCTTACCTACGGTGTATCAGGTTGGGTAAGTACAGCATATTTGAAATAATACAAAAAAGGAGAACAAAAAATATGATGACATTAGCTACACGCTGGGCAGAAGAGGCTATGTGCGATTTACCTCTTCCCGAATATCCCAGACCTCAGATGGTGAGAGAAAACTGGATTAACCTTAACGGTATGTTTGATTTTGCAATCACAGGTGAAAACGCAGAATGGTGCGACAGCTACAGCGAACAGATAAGAGTTCCCTTTGCTGTTGAAAGCTGCCTTTCAGGTCTTTGCAAGAGAGTTTCCAAAGCTGACCGTATGTGGTACAGAAAAATGGTTACTCTTCCCGAATCATTCAAGGGCAAAAAGGTTATTCTTCACTTCGGTGCAGTTGACTGGGAGTGCAAGGTTTACGTAAACAAGAAGGAAGTTGGCGGCCACATCGGCGGTTACTGCCCCTTCAGCTTTGATATTACAGACGCACTTACAGACGGCGAAAACGAAATTACCGTATGGGTTTACGACCCCACAGATGAGGGCTGGCAGAACAGAGGTAAGCAGGCAAGCGAAAGCCACGGCTTCTGGTACACATCAACCTCAGGTATCTGGCAGACAGTGTGGATGGAAGCAGTAAACACTAACTACATCAAGGGCTATAAGCTTCTTCCCGATATCGACGACGGTACTCTTTCAATTAAGACAGACGTTGAAGGTGAGGGCACACTTAAAATCAAGGTTCTCGACGGTGAAAACGTTGTAGCTGAAGAAGAAATTTCAGCTGATGCAAAAATCAAGATTCCCGACATGAAGCTGTGGACTCCCGAAAATCCCTTCCTTTATGACTTTGTTCTTGAGTTTATAAACGGTGACGAGGTTGATTCAGTCAAGGGCTACTTTGCTATGAGAAAATACAGCATCGGTCAGCACGCAGGCTATGCAAGACTTTTCCTCAACAACGAGCCTTATTTCCAGAGAGGTCTTCTTGACCAGGGCTACTGGAGTGACGGCGGTATGACACCTCCCACTGATGAGGCTATGATTTACGATATTGCAAAGATGAAGGAGCTTGGCTTCAATATGCTTCGTAAGCATATCAAGGTTGAGCCTGCAAGATGGTACTACCACTGCGACCGTCTGGGAATGCTCGTATGGCAGGATATGATAAGCGGCGGTAAGGCACTTGACCTTTTCCACGCAGGTGTACTTCCCAATATCCACGGCTTCCTTAACCCCGTTCTTTATCTCTCAAAGAAGGACAACACTTACAAAACCTTCAACAGAGACAAGATTGAATGGAGAACTCAGTTCGAGGAAGAGCTTTTCGAAATGATTGACTCACTTTATAACTATCCGTCAATCTGCTGCTGGGTACCCTTCAATGAAGGCTGGGGACAGTTTGATGCAAAGAGAATCGGTGACGCAGTTAAGGCTTATGACCCCTCAAGATTCGTTGACCACGCAAGCGGTTGGTACGACCAGAAGGGCTGCGACTTCAGAAGTATGCACAAATACATTCTTCCCGTAATTCTTCCCAAGTACGACGGCAGACCTATCGTTCTCAGTGAGTACGGCGGATACAGCCAGAAAATTGAAAACCACGTATGGAACTGGCTCAAGAGCTTCGGTTATCAGATGTACACAAGCAAGGAAGCTCTTACAAAGGCATATAAGAACCTTCACGAAAAGCAGGTTATCCCCGCAATTAAGAAGGGCCTTTCAGCAACAGTTTACACTCAGGTTTCCGACGTTGAATTTGAAGTAAACGGAATGCTCACTTATGACCGCGAAATCGTAAAGCTTGACGAGGAAACAGTCAAAGAGCTCAACGCAAAAATGACTTATTAATAAAAATAAAGGGCTGTCACTCTGACAGCTCTTTTTTGAAAGGAAGAAAAGGTTATGGCAGATAAAGGCCGCACAAAGCTTAAAATGCTTTACATAAAGGAGTACCTACAGAAATACAGCGACGAGGATACCCCTGTTGATGTAGAGGAGCTCATAGAATACCTTTTGGAAAAAGATATTGAATGTGAGAGAAAATCTGTTTACAGCGACGTAAAAACCCTTAAGGAATACGGTATGGATATTTCCTCTGTCAGAAGTCCAAAGCCGGGATATGCCCTTTTGAGCCGTGATTTTGAAATACCTGAGCTGAGACTTCTTATTGACGCAGTTCAGGCGGCAAATTTCATTACGCCCAAAAAGTCAAAGGAGCTTATTGAAAAAATCGGCAGCCTTTGCAGTAAAAATCAGGCGAGAATACTTGAAAAGCAGGTTTATATCGACAACCGTGTGAAATGCACCAACGAGGAGATATACTATAATATAGATATCGTGAACCGTGCAATTCAGCAGAACAAGCAGATTTCTTTTATTTACCGCAAACGCCGTTTTGATGAAGCTGAGGAAACAATAATCAACGAGGACAAGGAGTTTACGGTCAGCCCCTACGCTCTTATCTGGAGTAACGACCACTACTATCTTGTTTCAAACAACGCAAAGTACGACAACCTTATGCACACCAGAATCGACAGAATGCGTAAGGTAGAAATCTTCGATATGAGATCGAGAAGCTTTTCAGAGGTTTCGCCATACAAGGCTTTCTTCGATTCGGCAGACTATTCGGGAAAAATCTTCAATATGTTCAGCGGCGACACTCAGAGGCTTGAAATCTGCTGCCACAACTCCATACTTGAGGAAATTCTTGATCGTTTCGGACAAACAGGGGAAATCAGAAAGGCTGATGAAGAAAACAAATTCCGCCTTATTACAAAGAGTATTGTAAGCGACGGACTTGTTTCGTGGATTATGCAGTTCGGCGATAAATTAAAGGTAATTGCTCCCGAAAGCCTGAAAAATGACATTGTAAAGAAAGCAAATAATATTTCTGAATTATATCGCAATAATTAAAGCAACATAGTTTAACACTTTATTAACATATTGAAGCGTCATACACTGTATAATTTTGGTATAATAATGAACAATTTGTTATCGACTATCAATGTAGGGGGCTGATAAATGTGAAAAAGAACGTATTTTTAACCGGTGCTACAGGAAATATGGGAAGAGCAGCTTTCCATGAGCTGTACAAGAGAAAGCATATGTACAACATTGTTATGCTTATACGTGAAGGCAAACGCGGAAGAGAAATGTACAGCAAATATGCTGATGATGACAGTGTTAAAGTAGTATGGGGCGACCTTACAAATTATGAAGATGTTCTTGAGTGTGTAAACGGAGCAGACTATATTCTTCACGTAGGCGGCCTTGTTTCTCCTACAGCGGACTATTTTCCGAGAAAAACAATGCACACCAATGTCACGGCTATGGAAAACATTGTAAATGCCGTAAAAGCACAGCCGGATCCTGATAAGGTAAAAGTGGTCTACATAGGAACTGTTGCCCAGACAGGCGACAGAAATTACCCCACACATTGGGGCAGAACAGGTGACCCTATACAAATAAGCGTATATGACCACTACGCAATAAGCAAAACCATAGCTGAGAGAATTCTTGCAGATTCGGGACTCAGATATTGGGTTTCACTGAGACAGACGGGAATTCTTTATCCTGATATACTTAAAAATCTCGATCCCATTATGTTCCACGTGCCTATCAACGGTGTGCTTGAATGGGCAACTGTTGAGGACAGCGGAAGAGTCTGTGCAAAGGTTTGTAACGACAGAGTACCTGAGGAGTTCTGGCGTAATTTCTACAACATCAGCTCAGGTCCCGATTACAGACTTACTAATTTTGAATTTGAAACTCTTCTTCTCAACAGCCTGGGTATGAAGGGAAAGAACGTTGTAAAGAAAATCTTCGAGCCCAATTGGTTTATACTCAGAAACTTCCACGGTCAGTGGTATTCTGATGCGGATAAGCTCCAGGAATATCTCCGTTTCAGAGATTACATTCCAGTAAAGGAATACTTTAAAAGACTTTCAAAGAGCGTATCTCCTTTATATAAATTTTCTGCAATTGCGCCCCTTCCAATGCTTAAAGACACAATGATGAAAAACATTGTAAGAACACCTCTTTACGGTACACGTGCCTGGGTAGAAAACGGAATCAAGGACAGAATAACTGCATACTACGGTTCACTTGAAAAGTATAACGAAATCGGTGGCTGGGACGAATTTGACGTCATAATTCCCGACAAATCAAAGATGAGCTATCTTGACCATGGCTATGATGAAACAAAGGATTTCCACTCACTGGGAATCAAGGATATGAAAAAAGCAGCCGAATTCAGAGGCGGCGTCTGCCTTTCCAAAAAAATGGGCAAGGACGTATATACTCCCATTAAGTGGAAATGTGCAAGAGGTCACGAGTTTGAAATGTCACCTAACCTTGTTCTCAAGGGCGGACACTGGTGTCCTGACTGCCTGCCTATGCCCTGGAGATACGACGAAGAGGCAAAGCTGAATCCCTTCTTCGCTCAGGTATGGTATTCTCACCATGACACTGATGAAGATAACGTTTACGATGCCGATATTTACTATGCTTTTTCTAAGGATTAAAAAAATTACAGCGGTAACTCTTCTGAGCTTACCGCTGTTATTAGTTTCAACTTATTCGCCTCGTCTGTCCTTATCGGGAGCAATACGGGGCTTTTCAATTTTTGGACTGATTTCGCCTGCCTTCATAAGAGCAATCTTTGTCAGGGTGGGACCGAAGAGCTCGTAAATAAGCACGCCGAAAAGAACAATGTTTCTTATAATTACACCCTGTTCACCGATGCTCATGGCAGTAATTGACATTCCGAGGGCAACACCTGCCTGAGGCAGAAGGGTGATACCGAGATACTTCTTTATTTTAGGCTCGCATTTTGAAGCCTTTGCACTGATGGAAGCACCGAAGTATTTGCCCAGAGAACGTGCGATGATGTAAAGAATACCGATGCCGATTACGGAAAGATCGGCAAATACCGAGAAATCAAGCTCTGCACCGCTGAGAACAAAGAAGAGAATGAAGAGAGGTGCTGTCCACTTGTCGGTTTTTTCCATAAGCTCTGCAGAAAAATCGCAGACATTACAGAAGATCGTGCCAAGCATCATACACACGAGAAGGGGAGATAAGCCCACGTGGACAGGCCCCACATTTAACTTGATTTTTGAAATTGCAACTGCGAAGATAATGGCCGTTACAACAAGAGCCTGACGCTTACTGTTGGACTTGAAATACTTCTCAGCAAAGGAAAGGAACCAGCCCACAATTGCACCGAAAACAAGAGAAATAATAATCTCCACTATAGGGTCAACAATAATCGAATACATATTGACTTCGCCGCTTATGAGGGTTCTTGCTACGCCAAAAGAAACGGCGAAAATAATAAGACCCACGGCATCGTCAAGAGCAACAATAGAAAGCAGTAATGAAGTGAGCTTACCCTTTGCCTTGTACTGTCTTACAACCATAAGCGTTGCAGCAGGTGCTGTTGCTGAGGCGATAGCACCGAGAATGATTGCAACAGGCAGAGGGAAAACCTCTTCGCCAAGAATAAAATGCAGACCGATAAGTGCTGCGTCAACCAGAAGAGTTGTAAATACTGCTTGAAAAATACCGATGATTGTTGCCTGCTTACCTGTCTTTTTTAGCTGAGAAAGTCTGAATTCATCACCAATTGCAAAGGCGATAAATCCAAGAGCAATATCATTGAGTATTGAAAGGTCGCTTACTTCCCCGACGGTTGTAAATCCAAGACCTTTTATTCCTAAAAGACCGAGACAGTAAGGACCAATGAGAATGCCGGCAATAAGATATCCTGTAACAGCGGGAAGCTTCAAGGGCTTAACAACTCGGGACATAAGAAGACCGGCTGAGAGTGCTATAGAAATGCCTAACAGTGTTTCCATAATTTTTCACTTCTTTCAAATATTTTTACCGCTACAAATTATAGAATTCTATCAGCAAAAAGTCAATTATGAGAATGACTAATTTGCACGAAAAAAGAAAGAATTTTTGGCTAAAGTGCTACTAGAGGATATATTTGTCAGCATAGGGTGCAAAAACACAAAACAGATACTGTTCTGTCAATTGCTGAAAAAGAAAGCAGTTATCCCTCACAAAAGGAAAAACTTAAAGGCAAAGCGTATTAATTTGACGAGCGAAACAGCACACAGAAGTATTGACCAGAGAACACAGAAATGATATTATTTTTATGGAGTTAATTCCACCGACAAACTGAATATTAAAAATATTTTTTGCCTGCTCATCACAACACAGACAAGTCGGCGGAAGAATCAGAACAGCAGATTCCCTACGGGGAGTCTGTTTTTTTTGTAACAAGGAAAGACATACAGCATAGGATGTAATGAGCGAAAAACAGAGACTTTTACGCTCAGAAAATATAAGGAGAGATACCGTTGAACAACAATACTTGCTGTCAGAGTATGGGGCAAAAAAGCTGTCCCTGGGTAAGAAACGGTGAAACGGCTCGCAGTATGTTTCCCGAAAACGTATCTTTGGCAATGGCGTATGTACCGTTTCAGCAGGATTCTGAAGTTTACAGCTGTGAAAAAGGTCTGAAAGAGGGCACAATGTTCCCTTGTCTTAACAAACCGTTTTTAATGGGGTGTGCAAAATGCTGAACACAAAAAATAACCTTAAACACCGTATAATGGCAATTCGCTTTGCTATGTGGGACTTGCATCTCTATCTTGATACTCACTGTAAGGACAGCACGGCAGAGGAGCTTTTGAAAAAGTACAGAGAGCAGTATATGGAGCTTCTCGAAGAGTATGAATGCCAATGCGGCTGCATATCAGCTAAAAACTGCCACGGTGAAAACTGGCTGTGCAAACCCTTTCCGTGGGACAATTCAGGGAGTGACTGCTGATGTTTCAATATGAAAAAATACTTCAATATCCTATAAATATAAAGAATCCCAATCCTCTTTTTGCAAAAATAATAATTTCACAGTACGGTGGACCTGACGGAGAACTGGGAGCATCTCTCAGATATCTCAGTCAGCGCTTTGCAATGCCTACAAGAGAACTTCAGGGACTGCTTACGGATATAGGTATTGAAGTTTAAAAATGGTTATGATATAATAAAGAAAAAACCGAAGGAGAAAAGAAAAATGAAACATGATAAAATGACCACACAACATTATGAGGAAAAATTAAATTTTTATAAGGGAGAATTGAGGGGGTATATAATCGCTGAAATTTGCTTTGAAATTACAGATGATATATCCGATGTGTTGAAAAAAGACGAAGATAACAAGCTTATTGAATATGTTATTGATAGACATAATTCGGTTTATATAGATAATTTGCTTGATCATTATATTAATGCAAAGAGTTTCATTGAAGCTTTAGGTGAAGATAAACAAGCTTTTGCTGAAGAACTCAGAGAAGAATTAATAAATGAATACAATAGTCAAATAGAGCAGAAATTGAACGAGTTAGCAGATTTTATTGGTAGCAGTAAATCAACTTTAGATGAAAAAGTAACAGCAGGGTTATTAACAGATGATCCAAAATCACTTATTATATATCTTAACAATGCATATAATGTATGGCTGAGTAAGCAATATGGTGATGATAGTGTGATGCGTTTGATTACTAACCCTGAAAAACTTGATTTGTTTATTTCGGAGAATAAAGTATTGTTAGATGTCATAACTCAAACAGTAGAAGAGAATTTATCTAAGATAGAAAAGAATAAGGAGCAATATGAAAATGGAGTACTTTCAGTCTAACTATTTTCTTCCCAGAAAAGAGATTGATATTTTGGAAGATACCGAAAAAGAGTATAAGGTTTTTGCCTATTGCAGAGTAAGTACCGACAAGACTGACCAACGAAACAGTTTGGCATCTCAGCAAGATTTTTTTGATATGGTAAGAGAAGGACATGACAATTGGAAATCCTTTAGGTTGTTCTCTGATGAAGGAATTAGCGGAACATCTCTCAATCATAGAGATGGTTTCAATGAGATGATTAGACTTGCTAAAGCTGGTGAAGCCAATCTTATACTTACAAAAGAAGTATCAAGATTTTCAAGAAATGCCAAAGATACTTTGAATGTAGCTTATGAACTTAAAGACCATAACATAGGCATATATTTTATTAACAACAGAATATACACAGGTAATGAACAAGGTTGCAGAAATTTGGCTGCAATTAGTTCTGCTGCAGAAGATGAAAGCTATAACATTTCTGACAGAGTAAAATTCGGACAACGAGTTCAGATGAAAAAAGGGGTTACCTTTGGCAGAAGAGAAATGTTTGGCTATCGAATACATAAAAATGAAAAGAAAGAAGAAACATATGAGATAATCGAAGAAGAAGCTGAGGTTATCAGAAAAATATATGAGTGGTTTGCCGCAGGGGACGGAACACATCGTATAGCTCGTCGTTTAGAAGAAGAAGGTATTCCCACATTCAGATATTCTAATGGTT
>JBGVGM010000170.1:0-4193 GCA_045121655.1 Acutalibacteraceae bacterium
CTTTTTGTAAATAGAAATTCCGCAGACTATAGCTTTATGTTTGCAGAGATATAAAATTGCGACCGCAACTCCACACTCCACTCTTCACACTCCACTCTTTGATTAAAATTCAGCAACGCTGAATTTTAATCAACCGCCTCATATCTTGTTTCGGCAATTGCTCTTTCAATCATTTCGTCCCAGTCAACTGCTCCCTCTGCTTTTTCAATAAGCTCCAGTGTGGGACGTGTTCTCGGGTGCTTTGGTGTAAACACTGTGCAGCAGTCCTCATAGGGAAGCACAGAGGTTTCAAAGGCACCGATTTTTCTTGATATTGTAATAATCTCGTCCTTGTCCATACCGATAAGGGGACGGAAAACGGGAATTGTTGAAACTGCATTTGTGCATGCAAGTGCGCCAAGGGTCTGCGATGCAACCTGACCTAAGCTTTCACCTGTTACAAGTGCGCCGCAGCCGTCTCTTTCTGCAAGGCGTACTGCAATTTTCATCATAAGGCGTCGCATTATGATTGTGAAAAGCTCTTCCGGGCACTTCTCTCTTATGGTCTCCTGAATCTCGGTAAAGTTTACAATGGCAAAATTCACTCTGCCGCTGTACTTTGAAACGATTGAAACAAGCTCGCGCACCTTCATTTCTGCACGCTTGCTTGTATAGGGAGGTGCCGCAAAGTGAATTGCTGTAAGCTGAAGCCCTCTTTTTGCCATCATCCAACCTGCAACGGGGCTGTCGATACCGCCTGAAACAAGAAGTGCAACTCTGCCTGCAGAGCCTACGGGCATACCGCCTGCACCCTTGATCTGGTTGCCGTGAATGAAAACGTGCTTATCTCTTACCTCAACGGTAACGATGATGTCGGGGTTATGCACGTCAACCTTAAGTGAGGGAATATTTCTTAAAAGGTGTGCGCCTACCTCTCTGCAAAGCTCGGGAGAAGTAAGGGGGAACTTTTTGTCACTTCTTTTCGCGTTTACCTTAAAGGTTTTTACGCTTCTTAAATCGTCGCCAAGATAGGAAAGGGCAACGTTTTTTATATCCTCAAGGTCTTTTTCCGCTAAAGCAGCTCTCGAAAAGCCTGCAATACCGAAAACCTTGCTGATTACTTCTACTGCCTTTTCAAAGTCCAGGTCCTCTTCATTTGGCTCAACAATAATTGTTGACTGTGACTTTGTAAAGGTAAACTTACCTACTGAATGGATAAGTCGTCTTTTCATATTTTTTACGAGGATATCCTCGAAGGTTGAACGGTTAAGGCCCTTGAGAGCAAGCTCACCGTTTTTTACAAGAATTACTTCTTTCATTTATTTTGACCTCTCTATGGTAATACATAGTTATTTTCTTCGTGCAAGTGTTTTCAGTGCCCTCTCAGCAGTTTCGGCAAAAAAGTCAAGCTCTTCGGCCGTTGTGTATCTTGAAAGGCTCACTCTTATTGATGAATTGATTATTTCATCAGAAAGTCCCATAGCTGTAAGCACAGGGCTTTTGTGTCCCTTTGAGCAGGCTGAGCCTGAGGAAACGTAAATTCCGAGGCCCGACATAAAGTTAAGCACCGTTTCCGAGTTAAGCTTATGAAGGGAAAGATTTACAATATAAGGCAGAGCATCGTCAGGTGAATTCACCGTAACACCCTCTATACCTCTGAGCTTCTCGATAAAACTGTCACGAAGTGCCGTAGTTTTCTGAAGGCTTTCCTTTACCGTAAGGCTTTCAACTGCACCGAGAAAGCCTGCAATTGCGGGCATAGGCTCTGTGCCGGGTCTGATATCCTTTTCCTGACCGCCGCCTACTGCAACCGGCTTTATCTTTGTGCCGTTTTTGATGTAAATTGCACCCACGCCTTTCGGGCCGTGGATTTTATGACTGCTTACCGTTACAAGGTCAGCACCCAGCTTTCTTGCGTTTATGGGAAGCTTGCCAAAGGCCTGGACTGCATCGACGTGAATAAGGGCATGGGCATTTTTAAGCTTAACCGCCTTTGCAATTTCCTCTACGGGCTCAATTGCACCCACCTCGTTATTGACGTACATCATACTTACGAGAATGGTCTTTTCGTCAATTGCACTGTAAAGCTCCTCTTTGCTCGCTCTGCCGAAGGAGTCCGTGCTGAGTCTTACAACCTCGAAGCCCTCACTCTGAAGCTTGTCAAAGGCTTTCTGTACGCTTGGGTGCTCAACGGAAGTTGTAATCACCTTGTTGCCCTTACGTTTGCCCGCATAAGCCGCACCGAAAATTGCAAGGTTGTTGCCCTCAGTACCGCCGCTTGTGAAATAGATTTCCTTTTCGTCAGCAGAAAGAGCTGCGGCAACTGCTTTCCTCGCCTTTAAAAGAAGCTCGTCTGCCTCAATGCCTTTATCGTGAAGAGAAGAGGGATTGCCCCAGCATTCACTGAGAGCGTAAAGCATATTCTCTTTAGCTTTTTCGCAGGGCTTTGTTGTTGCGCTGTTATCAAGATAACATTCTTTAATGCTCATGGGCATACCTCCTCTATTATAATCGGTACTATTATATAATAAATATAACTTTTATACAATAGCACAAACAAACAAAAAGAGGATATTTTTTTGAATTTTTCGTAAAATACTTCTTAAACTATTACCGTAAAATAAATTAAGGAGAATCAGAAAGTGAAAAAGCGTACCTATATTAAAATAATTTCATTTTTAAGTGCGGTCTGTATACTGCTTTCCGCCACCTCAATTGTTTATTCGGTGAGAGCCAACCGTTACAAAATTCTGCTTTCTGCAGAAAGGGAGCGAAGCCTTGCGGAGCTTGCTGAAGCAATTGACGCAATCGGTGTAAGTCTGCAGAAATCTCTTTACTGCTCTTCGGGCAAAATGCTGACAGAAAACGGCAACGAGCTTTACCGCCTTTCCACTCTTGCAAAGGACAATTTAAGCAGCCTTACTGACGAAAACGAATACACAGAAACAATTTTCAAGTTTCTCTCTCAGGTAGGCGACTACACCATTTACCTTTCGGAAAAGGAAAGCCTTACCGAAAAAGAGCAGACTCAGCTTTCCGACCTTTATAACTACGCAAAGAGTCTTTCAAAGGAAATCGGCTTTCTCGCAGACAGCTACTACGACGGCGAAATCAGCTTTCAGAAGGCTTCGGGAAATCTTATGAACGAGGAGAAAAAAATTGACTTTCTCACCTCTTTTTCCGACACGGAGCAAACTGTTGGAGATTACCCAACCCTTTTATACGACGGTCCTTTTTCTGATACCCTTCTGAACAGAGAGGCTTTGGCTGTTAAGGGTAAAAATGAGATTACAAGGGAAGAAGGCAGAAATATTGCAGCAAAAATTCTCTCTGCAAAGCCTACCGACCTGAGAGAAGAAAGCGACCTCAGCTCTTCCCTTCCCTTATTCTGCTACTCAAAGGGCGAGAAATTTATCGGAATCACAAAGCAGGGAGGCTTTCTTTGCTATATGACAAACCCTGATTTTACAAAAGAGGCAACCATCAGCCCGAAGGAAGCGATAAAAAGAGGCAGCAGCTTTCTTCAAAAGCAGGGCTTCGAAGGCATGGCAGACAGCTACTACTCTGTTTTCGACGATGTGTGTACTGTGAATTATGCCTACAGAGAAAACGGCATCACCTACTACGCCGACCTTATTAAGGTAAGTGTCGCCCTTGATACGGGAAAGGTAGTTGCTTTTGACGCTTCGGGGTACCTTATGAACCACTGCGAAAGAAAGCTTCCCACTGAGCTTCTGACAGAAAAAGAGTGCAGAAAAGCCGTTTCAAAGAATCTGCAGATTATTGATTTTTCCTCTGCGGTGATTCCTCTTGAATCGGGAAAGGAAAAACTTTGCCTGCAGTATCATTGCTACGACAAAAAGAGAAATCAGGAGGTTCTCGTTTATGTTGACCGGGAAAGCGGAACGGAGGAAGACATTATGCTTCTGCTTTATTCCGACGGCGGAATACTGACAAAATAAACAAAAAACGAACGCAATTTGCACAAAAGATATCCCAACCGATTGACTAGGTAGATTTGTTTATGATAGTATAAAAAAGAGGTAAAATTTACCTCAGAAGAAAACATTTAGACTAGTGATGAGCAAAACGAAAGAATAAAATCAACGGATGGCAATTAAAAAATAGAAAAACGAGAATAAAAGCAAAGAAACCCGACTGAAAGCGCAAAACCAAAAAGCCCGAACGCAAATCCGAGCAAAAATAAAAAGATA
>JBGVGM010000171.1:0-50260 GCA_045121655.1 Acutalibacteraceae bacterium
CCCTTCATTCTCCTTAAGCGATCTCGTAGACCAGTAGTTATGTCGAATTAGTTTCTACTCTGTCTTCCTGTTATCTCTATCATAACACAAAAACAAAGTTCTCGGATTTTTCTACCACTTACTTTTTATCATGCCTCCTTAGTCGATGTAAAGGTCACGGATTCCCTCAAGAGCACGGATTGCTGAAATTGTAAGGTTAAGACCCTCCTCGTCTCTCGGGAAAACAACAGCCTTCATAACAATTGAATCGCTTTTTCTCTTTGCCTGATTTGAGTCAGCGTAAAGAATTTCAAGGGTGTGGAGGTTACCGCCGTAACGTTTGATAATAGCGCCTACGTCAGCAGCCTGCTTGGTCATATTTTCAGCCTCAATATAAATATTCTTTGAGGGGTTGCCGCGAATAATGAATCTCTTGAAGGTGTTGAGTGTGAGGTAAATTACAACGGTCGAAACAAGTGCGCCGGTGTAATAGCCTGCACCGACGGCAAGACCGATACAGGAAACAGCCCAAAGGCTTGCAGCAGTTGTAAGACCTTTTACACTGAACCCCTCACGGAGAATTGTACCTGCACCGAGGAAACCGATACCACTGATAACCTGAGCACCCAGTCTTGTGGGGTCAAAGGTGCCGAGTCCCTCATACTCGTGAAAAACATAGCTGGAGGTCATCATAACAAGAGCCGAGCCTACAGCCACAAGAATATGAGTTCTGAAGCCTGCCGGACGGTGAGAATGCTCTCTTTCATAGCCGATAACACCGCTGAAGAAAACGGCAAGAGCCATTTTAATTATGGAATCAATTGCGTACCGAACCTCGGGAATTTCAAATACGCCTTGGAAAAAATCCTTAATGCTTTCCAAATTAACATCTCCTTTTGAAACAGCAAAGCTCACCGAGCTTTAAACTCAGTGATACAATGCACTATTAACGTAGAATATTATAGCATCAACTTAAGGAAAAAGCAAATAAATCAGGGATTTTTATTTATAATATTTAATGCACTTGACGGGGGATAATAATTTGATGTATAATTAAGCTTGTAATGATATAATTTATGCTGAAGAATGTTTTAAGGAAAGGATGATTCAGTATGGCAGCAAATAAAGTTAAACTTTCAATCGGAGGCGCTGAGTATACAATTATCGCTGAAGATGATGCAAGATATGTTCAATCACTTGGTAAGGAGCTTGACAGAGCTCTTGCCGCAATTATGAAGGCAAACGACCGTTTATCGGTAACTCAGGCAGCAATTCTTCTCGCTCTTGATTATGCAGATGAGTGTAAAAAAGCAACGGAAACTGCAGACAGACTCCGTGAGCAGATCAAGGACTACCTTGACGATGCTTCAAACGCAAAAAGCAAGGCTGACCTTGCAAGACACGAAAGCGAAACACTGAGAAAAGAGGTTGAAACTCTCAAAACTCAGAATATTAAAATGAAAGCAGAGCTTGAAGCTCTTAAAAAGCCCAGAAAGCTCGAGAAATAATCATGAAAAACAAAGTTGAAGTTCTGGCACCTGCCGGGTCTGCTGAAAGCGTAAAGGCTGCAGTGAGATGCGGTGCGGATGCTGTTTATATGGGAACAAAGAGCTTCAATGCACGGGCAAAGGCGGATAACTTTTCTTTTGAGGAGCTTAAGGAAACCGTAGACTATTGTCACAGTCACGGCACAGATGTTCACATAACAATGAACACCCTTATAGCTGACGACGAAATTTCTGCCGCAAAAAGCACACTAGAGCGCATTTGCGAAAACAGGGCAGATGCGCTTATTTTGCAGGACCTGGGCATTGGTCAGCTTGTAAGAAAAAGCACAAAGGGTATTGATATGCACGCCTCAACCCAGATGTCGGTGCAGACCCTTAGCGGTGTGAAGCTTTTAAAGGAGCTGGGCTTTAAACGTGCAGTTCTTCCGAGAGAGCTTTCCAGAGAGGAAATCAGGAATATTGCCGAAAACACCGATATGGAAATTGAGTGCTTTGTCCACGGCGCACTTTGTATGTGCGTTTCTGGACAGTGCTATATGAGCAGTATGTTCGGTGCAAGAAGCGGCAACAGAGGCCTTTGTGCTCAGCCCTGTCGTCTGCCTTTCAAAGCGGAAGGCTCCGAGGGCTACGATCTCAGCCTTAAGGATTTATCTTTAGTCGAAAATGTAAACGACCTTGCTGATATAGGTGTGGCTTCCCTTAAAATTGAGGGCAGAATGAAGCGCCCCGAGTATGTTGCGGCTGCTGTTACAAGTGTTGTGAATTCACTGAAAAACAAAAAGGACGAAGACCTTGACGGTAAGCTTCGTGCAGTGTTCTCACGTTCAGGCTTTACAAAGGGCTACTTTGAAAATAAGCTTGGCAAGGATATGTTCGGAACACGAATGAAGGAAGATGTTACGGCTGCAACAAACAAAGTTTTGGGCGAGCTTTTCCGACTTTATGAAAAAGAAACACCACTTATTCCCGTAAGCTTTTATCTCAGCATTGTTGAAAATGAGGCTGTATCGCTTTCTGCTTCAGCTATGGGGAAAAGTGTATTTATAAGCGACGACAGTGTGCCTGAAAAGGCGGTGAACAAGCCTCTTACAAAAGAGAGCCTGACGGAAAGAATTTCAAAATGCGGCGGAACACAGTTTTACGCCGTAAACGTTGAGGTAGAGCTTGACGATGGTCTTATTGTACCTGCAAGTGTAATAAATAACCTCAGACGTGAGGCTCTTCAGAAGCTGTCAGAACAGCTTGCAGATGTAAAGGAAATCACCTTTACAGATATGGACGTACAAATACCCTCATATAAGGCTGAAAAGCCCATTAAATTTAACATAAGGGTAGCAAATTTAAGTCAGATTCCCCATAATCTGCAGAATGTGGAAAACCTGTACATTCCCATAGATTGTGATGAAAAACTTGTTAAAAAAGTTAAAAACCTCCCCGTAAATGTGGGTGTTGAGGTGCCGAGAGGCATTTTTGGTAAGGAAAATAAGGTAAAGGAGTTTCTTTCCGTATTCAAAAAATGTGGAATAAACACAGCATATTGCAGTACACTTGACGCTCTTGCAATTGCAAGGGAGCTGAAGATGGAAATTCACACAGGCTTTTCAATGAACGTGTTCAACAGCCTTTCAGTAGGCGTTTTGGAAAGCTTGGGTGTAAAGGAAATTACCTTGTCACCTGAGTTGACACTTAACCGTATTGCAAAAGTCGGCGGCAGGGCAAAAAGAGGCATAATCGCCTACGGAAGACTGCCTTTGATGCTTACGAGAAACTGCCCCATAATAAACGGCAAGACCTGCGCTGAGTGCAAAAGCGACAGTTACCTCACCGACAGAATGGGAATGAAGTTTCCCGTCACTTGTAAAATGGGAGCGAGTGAAATTCTCAATTCTCAGCCCATTTATATGGGCGACAGACTGGATGAAATCAAAAATGTGGATTTCATTACCTTCTATTTCACCAAGGAAAAGCGTGAAATGTGCGAGGCTGTGCTTGACGCTTACCGCAAAGGAAAGGGCGTAAAGGGCAATTTCACCCGTGGACTTTATTACAGAGAAGTTGAATAAAACTGAAATAAAAATACCCCCCTTGCCTCCCTTGAAAGGGGAGGTGGCAGCCGAAGGCTGACGGAGGGGTAAAAAAGGAGAGAAAAACTATGGCAAAAAGAGAAGACTATTTATCATGGGACGAATATTTTATGGGTGTTGCAATGCTCGCTTCATACAGAAGTAAGGACCCCAACACTCAGGTGGGCGCCTGCATTGTAAACGCAAAGAACAGAATTATGTCTGTTGGCTACAACGGCTTCCCTATGGGCTGCAGTGACGACGAATTCCCCTGGGAGCGTCAGGGCAGTGCTTATGACACAAAGTACTTTTATGTGTGTCACGCAGAGCTTAATGCAATTCTCAACAGCCGCGATTCCAACCTTGAGGGCTGCAAGATTTACGTTGCACTTTTCCCGTGTAACGAGTGTGCAAAGGCTATTATTCAGTCCGGCATCAGCGAGGTGGTTTACATCTCTGACAAGTATTCCGAAACCGAAAGCACACGCGCTTCAAAGAGAATGTTTGAGGCTGCAGGTGTGAAGCTCACAAAGCTTACACCGAAACGCACTCAGGTACTTATTGATTTCAGCGAAGACAAAATTTAAAAGCTTAACTCCCATGCATTCCGAAGTGAAATGTATGGGAGTTTTCTTATGCCCTGTTTTCAATAAATATCTCACTTTTTCTCAGCGGATAACTCACAAGTACAGTTGAATCAAGGTTTTCTCTGTGCATATCCACCCCCGTAATACTGCGGTTATGATAAGAGGTGTAGTAGTAAATGCCCTTGTCCGTGTTGCAACAGCTTGTGTAAACGGTGCGGACATTTTTGTTATCGGATGTTTTCACTGTGCCGTCAATCTGCTCAACTGATGAAAGAATGTGAAAAAACTGCTCAACATTTTCCTTCTCAGTGTCAAAGGTTGCGGCGTTCAGCTTGTTAAATGCGGCGCGTACAAAGCGTGACTGCGACGAGCAGTCGCCGGGAAGTCCCATAGCACCCGTACCTCTGCTGAAGGCTTTAAGGTTAAGCTCTTTGCAAATTTTGTTTTCCTGCGGGTACGGGGAAAGGTGCATAAAGGTTGTAAGGTGGGTCATATGGTAGGGGAAAGGCGGATTGTTAGTAAGTACACCGACGGGGTTTTCATAAACATTTAGCCCTTCTTCAGTACTTTCAACAGTTACCGCCTCGGTTTTGTCTGCGATAATCCAATGAAGAGGCGAATTGGGAAGGTCACTGCTGAAAGGTGCATCTGTAAGGTTAATCTCTTTCAGAAGCTCTTTTGCACTTTTCACACTGTCGCACTTTGAAAGAATATACGGTATAAGCTCAAAAGGTGTTATATTGATTTTGTTCTCAGATTTTTTGAAATACCGTGCATTTTCGGGAAAGTTAAGCCCCGCCATGGAAAGCCCTTTTTCGTTGGTGGCATCGTAATAAAGGGGATAACCGTTTACAACCGTCGCCATACCGATTATTGCGTAGTGGTAGTCAATGCGGTTTTCGTTTCTGAAATGAAAAGGAAAAAAACGTGGCGTTACGGTGACGGTTTCGTTGTAGGAATACTCAAGGTCCAGAGTTCTGCCGAAATAACTGTCAGTACCCTTGAACGTAATAGCTGTGCACATCAGAAATGCCTCCTTATTTTATATATTATGGTTGCATTTTACAGTTTCTATGTTAAAATAACCTTAGATATTTTTTGAAGGATTGATTTCATGAAACAGATTGCGCCCGATTATTATGAAAAATTCAAGTGTATTGCAGGAGAGTGTAAGCACAATTGCTGCATCGGCTGGGAAATTGATATCGACGAATTCACGCTGGATTATTATAATTCTGTTGAGGGTGAAATGGGTGAAAGATTTAAAAAGCACATTTCCCATGAGGGTGACGCTCCTCATTTCTGCCTTTCGGATAATGAGCGCTGTCCCTTTCTCAATAAGGATAATCTCTGCGATATTATATCAACTCTCGGTGAAGATGCACTTTGCGACATCTGTGCCGACCACCCACGTTTCAGAAATTATTTTTCAGACAGAGAGGAAATCGGGCTTGGACTTTGCTGCGAAAGTGCAGGTCAGCTGATTTTAGGTAGCAAAGAAAAAACGCACCTTGTGTGCATATATGATGACGGTGAAACTGAAAGCCTTACTCCTGAAGAAGAGAAAGTTTTAAAAATAAGAGAAGATCTTTTTTCTGTTATTCAGAACCGTGAAAAAACTATTGATGAGCGAATAAAAGAAGCCTTTAAAATTTTAGGTATCAAGCCGGAGAAAAGACTAAATTCAGAGTGGGCAGACATTTTTCTCTCTATGGAAAGGCTCAACGAAAAATGGACAGAGCTGCTTCTGAAAATAAAAAATGCACCTGAATTAACAGACGCACTTACCTTTGAAAATGAGTTTGAAGCTGCCTTTGAACAGCTGTTGTGGTACTTTATTTACCGTCAGTTTTCTCTTGCTGCAGAGGATTGCAGAATGAAAGAAAGACTCACCTTCGCTTTGGAAAGCTGTCTTTTTATAAAGAGAATCTGCGCTTTGCATGAAAAAAGCTGCGGTAATCTTACTTTGGATGATATTGTGGAATATTCCCGAATGTACTCCTCAGAAATGGAATATTCCGAGGAAAACGTGGAAAATTACCTGAATTTGTGCTGAAAAACTAACATTTTCAACAGAGATTTCAACCGTTTAAAGTGTTTTCCACACTGAAAAGTCTGTGTAAAGAAAATAACTTTACAACAAAAATTCCTATGTAAAGCTTAAAACTTTACATAGGAATTACCTTTTTATCTTACTTTTTGCTCCAGGTGGAGGGCGAGAGTGTAAGGATGATGGGATAAATTTCAAGTCTGCCTAAAAGCATCGCGATTGAAAGAACTATTTTTGAAAGACCTGAAAATTCTGAATAGTTCATTGCTGCACCGACTCTTCCGAATCCGGGACCGATGTTGTTAAAGCAGGCCGCAACGGCTGATATATTGGTTTCTAAATCGAAGTTTTCAATTCCGATAATAAAAACAATGAGACAGAAGAAAAGAGTGTAAATTGCAAGATAGGAGCTGACAGCATTTATTGTGGTGTTGTCAACTCTTTTGCCTTCAAAACGGACAACCGCAACGGAGCGCGGATGAAGCATTCTCTGAAGCTCACGCTTACAGTTCTTTATGAGCATAACAACTCTTGAAACCTTGATACCGCCACCGGTTGAACCTGCACAGGCACCGATAAACATAAGCAGCAGCAATATTGTTTTTGAAAAAACAGGCCATTTATCAAAGTCGGTAGTAGCGTAGCCGGTTGTGGTTATAATTGAAGCAACCTGAAAAGCAGCGTGCTTAAGTGAAGAAGAGAAGGATTCAAAGAAAGGTAGGATATTTATTGTAATAAGTGCTGTCGAGCCCATAACAAGGCCGAGATAAACCCAAAGCTCCGTGCTTTTCAATGCTGTTTTGATTTTACCCATAATGATGAAATAGTAAAGATTAAAGTTAACACCGAAAAGAAGCATAAACACAGTAATGATCCACTGAAGATAGCTGTTATATGAGCCTATGCTGTCACCTTTGATACCGAAACCGCCTGTACCTGCTGTGCCGAAAGCGTGGACTATACTGTCATAAAGAGGCATTTTTCCGATGAGAAGTAAGATGATTTCAATAAGCGTCAGAGCAATATAAATGATATAAAGAATTCTTGCAGTCTGTCTTAATTTTGGAACAAGCTTACCAACAACAGGACCGGGAACCTCTGCACGGAGAAGGTGAATTGAGCGGTCGGAAAAAGAGGGGATAATTGCCATTACGAAAACAAGTACACCCATACCTCCGACCCAGTGAGTGAAGGAACGCCAGAAAAGCATACCGTGACTCATAGCCTCAACATCTGTGAGAATTGAAGCACCGGTGGTTGTAAAGCCGCTGACCGTTTCAAAAAAGGCATCAATGAAAGATGGAATTTCTCCGCTTATTACAAAGGGCAATGAGCCGACTAAAGAAAGAAACAGCCAGGAAAGAGCAACGGTTACAAAGCCCTCTTTTGCGTAAATAACCTTGCTTCCGGGCTTTACAATCAGTGTCATGGCAAAACCTAGGGCAAGAGCAATTGCAATTGAAATAAGGAAAGAGACAGCCGAAGCTTTTTCGCTGTATATCAGCGAAACGATTAAGGGCAGAAGCATCAGCAGAGCTTCGATTTTGATTACGGAGCCTACCATGTATAAAACCATACGTCTGTTCATGATGTTACTCCTTAAAAAATAATGTGAGAAAGGTCATCAAGTCGGTGGTTAGCGGCAAGAACGATAACCTTATCGCCCTTCTGAATTGTGTCGTCACCGGTGGGGATAATTACAACCTTACCTGCACGGATAATTCCTACAATAAGAGTTCCCGGCTTGATTTTAAGATTCTTAAGGGGAACGTCAGTAAATCTTGCATCACTGCCCACCTTGAATTCAAGAACCTCAGCCTTGCCGTCCATAATCTTGTACATGGTTTCAACATTACTGCCCTGAGAATTCTGAAGAGCTCTTGCGTATCTTACAATAACATCGGAAGTGACGGACTTAGGGGAAACAACGCAGTCAAGGCCAAGTCTTTCGGACATTTTGCAAAGCTCGTCACTGTTGATTTTTGTAATCACCTTGGGTACGTTGTGGGAGGAAGCGAAAATTGAAATAATAATGTTCTCCTCATCCATACCCGTAAGAGCAACACAGGCATCAATACTTCTTAGCCCCTCTTCAAGAAGAAGGTCCTGATGGGAGCCGTCACCGTGGATAATAACGGTTTTCGGAAGAATGTCGCTGAGATGCTGACAGCGTTCTAATTCTTTTTCAACAATCTTCACGTTGATTCCTGAAGAGGTAAGCATTTTTGCAAGATAGTATGCAATTTTACTGCCTCCGAGGAGAATAACGTCCTTGGCGCCTTTCTGAAGCATACCCATACCCTTGAGGAGCTTCTGCATATCGTTGGGAGCGGCGGCAATACTGATAATATCGCCTGCCTCAAGCACAAAGCTACCGTCGGGAATATAAACCTGACCACCACGAAGTACAGCGGAAATAAGGAAGTTCTCTTTGAATTTATCACGAAGCTTTATAAGGGTCATACCGCAGATCTGATGCTCAGCTTTAAGCTTTACCTCGATCATTTCAAGGTTACGTCTTGAGAAGTACTCAACCTTGAAAGCTGAGGGGAGACGAAGAATGTTGTAAAGCTCCTGAGCTACAAGCTTTTCGGGGTTGATTGACATAGAGATGTCAAGATGCTGACGCATAAAGCCCAGAGAACGGTCGTTGTATTCAGGGTTTCTGATTCGTGCAACAGTGTATGCTGCGCCTATTTTTTTAGCGAGAAAGCAAGCCAGCATATTAAGCTCGTCTGAGCCCGTTACTGAGATAAACAAATCGCTGTTGTAAACGCTGGCCTCTTCAAGAGTGTCGCAGTCCGTTGCGTTACCGCAAACGCCCATAACGTCATAGGTGTTGGTAATATCGTCTATGGCTTGGGCACTCTGGTCAATAGCGGTTATGTTGTGACCCTCGCCCACGAGAGAAGCGATAAGTGTTTTGCCGATTTTTCCGCATCCGGCAATAATTATGTTCATAAGCTTAAGTGAAGAAAGCCTGAGCTTTCTATCTCCTTTTTTGTTTGATATAATCTGTCCGACTAAGGGAATTCTAATACTTTTTTGAGCATTTTTCAAGGTGTTTATAACAAAAAACAGCAAATAAAAGGGTTAAATAATGTTGTTTTAGTAAAAACTTTAATTAAAGAACGCAATATCGTTGACATAGGTCGCCGAATATGATAAACTGAAGAAAAGAAAAATAAATCGATAAAAAAATATCGATTGCACATATTAAGATGAAAGAGAGAACAAAGCTATGAGAAAGATAACCATTATCGGTTCGGGCAGCGTAGGCTCAACAATTGCATATACTCTTATGATTGAGGGCCTTGCAAGCGAGATTGTAATGATTGACATCAACAATCAGAAGGCCTACGGTGAAGCTCTTGATATTCAGCAGGGCACACCTTTCTGTAATCCCTGCAGTGTTTATTCGGGTGCCTATGAGGACGCAGTTGATTCGGATATAGTTATTATCACCTCAGGTGCTGCGAGAAAGCCGGGCATGTCAAGACTTGACCTTGCGCAGACCAATGTTGACATTCTTAAAAGCATCACTCCTGAAATTACAAAATACGCTAAGGATGCAGTGTATATTATAGTAAGTAACCCTGTTGACGTGCTGACCTATGTGTTCTGCAAAATTTCAGGTATTCCTGAAGAAAGAGTAATCGGCTCAGGTACAATTCTGGATACTGCAAGACTCAGAGCGAAGCTTGCAAAGATTTACGACATCAACCAAAGAAACGTTCACGCCTACGTAATGGGCGAGCACGGCGACAGCTCCTTTGTGCCCTGGAGCCTTGCAAACATTTCAAATATCCCCATTGAGCATTGCAGTACATCAATTATCAGAGCTGACGGAAAGCTTTATCCTGAAATTGACTTTGATATTGTTGAAAACTATGTACGCAATTCAGGGGCAAGAGTAATTCAGGATAAGGGTGCAACCTTCTATGCTGTATCGGCTTCAGTTTGCCACATCTGCAGAAGTCTTTTAGGCGGTGTAGATACGCCTCTTACTGTTTCAACAATGCTTCACGGTGAATACGGCATTGATGACGTTTGCCTCAGCCTTCTCAACATTGTAGGCAGACATGGAGCACATAGCAAAATGCTCCTGCCTCTTACAACAAGGGAGGTAATTGCTCTTCAGAGAAGTGCAAAGTGCCTTAAGGATATTATCGCACAGATTGAGATATGACCTCTTACAAAAATACAAGGACTGTTACCGTAGCAGTCCTTGTATTTTTTGTTGTGTGTTTGGTAAAAATTAAATTTATTTTTTAAGAGAGACAGTATCACATAATAATTTTTGATTAATTTGCGTCAGCATATATATTGACATAATAAGTATTAGCCGATATAATAGAAACAGAAAGTATGAAAGAGGTGATACCGATGCAGAGCGAAGAGACACAGCTTGAATCCGAAGAAAAGAACATAATATTTATAAATAACGGAGGATTTCAAAATGAAGAAAGTAAGAATAGTTATAGTATTGCTTTTGGTTATTGTTGTTGCAACGGTCACCTTTCCTGTCAGTCCGCAGGTCTACGCTATAAGCTCTCCGGGTGTTGCTCTTGACAAAGAAGAAATTTCGGAGTTTAAGAATATTGCGGCTCAAGAAAAAGCAGAGGATGAAAAAACTGCTTTTTTGGAGAACGTGTTTGAGCGGTTCGGTGTTGATGCCTCTTTTGCCGGAAAGGTCAATGAGTTTTATAAAGACAGATTTTATCACGCTGATGAAATTTACGGAAAATATAAGGGAAATAACGCTGAGGTTAATTCAGATATAATGCCGTTGAGCTCGGGCAGCAATGAAAAATACTACGATAAGATGGACTTGGCAATCATATATGCGAAAAACGGAACAAGAATAACAATGTTAGGCTTTTTTACATGGAAAGAGATGCCGTGGATGAGATCTGATGACATTATCAGCATCGGAACACCCGGCGGTAGTATCAATCAGGAAGAAGCACTTTTGTATGTTCAGTATTCAAACCGCCTGGGTCAGGACCTTGAAGCCACCTTCCACGAAGGATATGACACTGATGAATGTACTTACATAGGAGAATGTGCAACAGCTGCCTTTGAGTATAATCTTCCGGATAATATCACCTCAATGAGTGCGATGATAGGTAGTGAAGTAACCTACAGTCTGGAAACAACAATAACGGCACAGTATTTTCATAAAAAGTTTTTAGGGAATATTTCGGTGTCTGTTTCTTACGGTGCCGGGCTTTCTGTCGGTCCGGAAAGATTGGTAGATGAGTATAAGGTGCAATGTGGGGTGGTGTAAATTATGAAATCAAAAGGCCCTGAAACAATTCAATTCCTTTGATTTTTATATGTTGCAGTATAAAAAAGCTGATAAAAATAAACGAGGACTGTTACCTTAACGGGTAGCAGTCCTCGTTTTATGCTTATGAGTTTACTTAGAGTACATATTTATCAATCATTTCGTCAAGCTTCTTTGAGTAGGCTTCTCTGTCTGTGGGGAAGGCCTGAGCGTGGTCAGCACCCTCAATATAGAGAATATCCTTATTTTCGCTTGCGCAGGCTTCATAAACCTCCTGACACATACTGTGGGGAATAAAGGTGTCGCCTGTGCCGTGGATAAAGAGCATGGGAATCTTTGCCTTTCTTACGCTGTCAACGGGACGGAGCTTGTAGAAGTCAAAGCCCAGATGAAGCTTGTTTACAGCGTTTACGCCCTTGATAATAAGTCCTGAGGGTAAACCGAGGTCGTCAAGCTTTTCTGTGAATTCACCAACAGCAGTTGAGTAGCCGCAGTCGGAAACGGTGAGCTTAACATTTTCGGGAAGTGCATCGTTACCGGTCATCATCATAACAGTTGCCGCACCCATTGAAACGCCGTGAAGAAGAATCTTAATGTCGCTTCCGAAGGTATCCTTCATATAAGCGAGCCACTTGAGGCAGTCAGGCTCTTCATAGTAGCCGAAGGTGCAGTATGTACCCTCGCTTTCGCCTGAAGCAACATGGTCGGGCATAAATACATTGATGCCCTTTTTGAGATAGTACTGAGCAATCTGACAGAATTCACCTTTGGCATCACTTCTGTAGCCGTGAGCGCAGAAAGCGTAAACGTTACTTTCCTTTTCGGGCTTTACAAGATAAGCCGTTAACTGTTCGCCTCTGTCGGAGAGCATATAATATTTTTCATAGCCGTAGTTTTCAAGCCAAAGCTTGTGTTTGTTATGTTCTTCCTCTCTGTCGCTGAGGTCACAGCCCGTAACCTTAGCTGAAAATTCGGGAGATGGCACCATGTGTCTGTTAAGCAGAAGGTTGTCGATAAGTGTGCAGGCACCGTAAACAGCAGCGGCAGTACCAACTGCACTGCCAAGGAGAATTTTTGTACATTTCTTCATAGTAGCACTTCCTTAATTATATTATGGGAATATTGTAACACTTATGGGGAGATTTTGCAAGGCATTATTAAATGCAAAATTCAAAATGCAAAATGCAAAATAACTGACGAAAAAGGGCAGTACTTTTTTTGTTGTTTTCTATTGCTTCAAACCTCTAAAGAATGATATAATAAACTGAATAGACCTGAAAGGAGAAAATTTATGAACCACAGAGAAAAATATGAGCAGTGGCTTACATTTGATGAAGAGACAAAAGCTGAGCTTCTCAGCATCACCGACGAAAAGGAAATTGAGGATCGCTTTTATAAAGACCTTGCTTTCGGTACCGGCGGACTCAGGGGCATTATGGGTGCAGGCTCAAACCGTATGAACAAATACACTGTGGGTAAGGCTACCTACGGACTTGCAAAGTATCTTATGAAAAAGCACGAGGGCGAAGAAATCAAGGTTGCTCTCGCTTACGATTCACGTAATAATTCAGCTTATTTTGCAAAAGTTGCAGCAGGAATTTTCGCTTCATGCGGCTTTAAGGTTTTCCTTTACGAAATGCTTGTACCCGTTCCGGTGCTTTCCTTTACAACTGCGTTTTTAGGCTGCACCTGCGGAGTTATGCTTACAGCTTCTCACAATCCCAAGGAGTACAACGGCTACAAGGTTTACGATAACAGAGGCTGTCAGTTCTGCACCGAGGACGCAAAAAATGCAATCGGCTACATAAACGACATCACTGATTTCTCCGTGATTCCTTTTTCCGACAGCATGGATAACATCACAATGATTGGTGAAGATGTGCTTTCAGAGTTCCTTAAAAAGGTTAAAGAGCAAAGCCTTTACGAAGAAAAAAGCGACCTTAAAATTGTCTACACACCTCTTCACGGTACAGGTAACATTCCCGTAAGAAGAATGCTCCAGGGTATGAACGTTACCGTTGTAAAAGAGCAGGAAATGCCCGACGGAAACTTTTCAACCGTACGCAGTCCCAACCCTGAGGAAAAGGACGCACTTACTATTGCAATTGAAAAGGCAAAGGAAATTGATGCTGACCTTGTGCTTGGCACTGACCCCGACTGCGACCGTGTAGGTATTGCAGTAAAAGGTGATGACGGCTATGTACTGTTTACGGGCAATCAGACCGGTGCGCTTCTTGTAAACTTTGTGCTTACTATGAAAAAGGCTTCTCTTTCAGAAAAAAGTACACTTGTAAAAACAATTGTAACCTCAGAGCTCGGTGCAAATATCGGCCGTGCTTTCGGACTTCAGGTTGAGGAGACTCTTACGGGCTTCAAATATATCGGCGACAAGATCAATAAGTACGAGGATTCGGGTGAGCAGGAATTTGTAATCGGCTACGAGGAATCCTACGGCTACCTTGTGGGTACTCATGCAAGAGATAAGGACGCCGTTGTATCCTCAATGCTTATCTGTCAGATGGCTGCGTGGTATAAAAATCAGGGCAAGACTCTTATTGACGGTCTTAACGAAATCTATGACACCTACGGCTACTACCTTGACTCTCTCGACAGCTTCACCCTTAAGGGCAAAGACGGTGCTGAGAGAATTGCAGAGCTTATGGTTTACTTCAGAGAAAATGGTACGGAAATTTTTGAAGGCGTTGATAAAGTTCTTGACTACAGCACAGGAATTGCTGACTTGCCGAAGGAAAACGTTCTTCGCTTTATCTGGAAGGACGGCTCATGGATTGCAGTAAGACCCTCAGGCACAGAGCCGAAAATCAAGGTTTACTACTCTGTTTGCGAAAATAGCAAGGACAAAGCAAAGGAAAGACACGCAAAGCTTAAGGCTATCGTTGACGGAATTATAGGATGAGGAAAAAATATGGATATTAAAACTTATGTTGAAACTGTTCTTCAGCCGAAGCTTCAGGGTGACGGCGGCTGGATTGAGTTTGTTTCCTTTGAAAATGAAGTGCTTACTGTGATTTTCAGAGGGGAATGCTCAAAGTGTCTTATTCTTCACAGATGTGAAGCGTGGATTGAAGAGCAGATTCAGAAGGATTTAGGATTGAAGGTTAAGCTTTGCGGAATCCGCAAAAAGCCCTACTTTCAGGATACATAAAGGAGGTCGGATAATTTATGGCACATATAAAAGTTGTAAGACGCTCAATGCGCCCTGAGGAATGGACCGACCTTCGTTTCGGCTGGCTTAAAAGGCATATTTACTCCTCAAAGTGGGAGATTGAAAATCTGGAAATCAGAGATGCAAGACAAGTGGCCGAAATGCAGTTTGATTACTACAGTGAGGACTACCGACCTCTCAAAAAGGGGGATATGTACTTCACTCCCGACGGAACGGCTTTCATTAAAGCTGAGGTGAATATTCCGAAGGAGCTTCAGGGGAAAGAGCTGTGGTTTTCACTTAAAACTGCGGCAGAAATCTGCGTAAAGGTCAATGGAAAATACGTAGGCGGCGTTGACCCGAACAGAGAGAGAATGCTCCTTTCACCCTACATCAACGACAGTGAAACTCTGCACTTTGATATGATGGGCTACAACCGTTCAAAGCCCGACGATGAACGTAACCCTGAATCGCTTTCAGTGCGTGGCTGCCGTCAGATTTTTGAGGGCGCATACATCTGCACTGTCAACCATCAGGTTCAGGACCTTGTTTACGATTTTGAACTTCTTTTAGATATTGCAAAAAGTGAGCTTTTCAACGAGGATTACAGAGCTTTCCTCAATAAAGAGCTTAACAATGCTATGAATCTTATCGACTTTGATTCTGATGAGCTTCAGGGTGTTTCAGAAGCAAAAAAATACGTTGACGAGGTAATCTACGCCAACGATAACTATAAGGGCAACGGTGATGTGGCACTTATTGCTCACAGCCACCTTGATGTAGCTTACTACTGGCGAAGAATCCATGCCGTTCAGAAAAACCTGAGAACGGTGCTTATTCAGCTTCGTCTTATGGACAAGTACCCCGATTTCAAATACACTCACACTCAGCCTTACGTTTACGAAACCCTTGAAAAGTATTATCCTGAGGTTTTCAAAGAGCTTAAGGAAAAGGTTGAAAACGGTCAGTTTGAGCCTGTAGGCGCTATGTATGTTGAGCCTGACTGTAACGTTCCCTCAGCAGAGTCTCTTATCCGTCAGTGCCTTTACGGACAGAACACCTATAAGAGAATGTTCGGCAAGAGAGTGAACAACGCATGGCTTCCTGACGTTTTCGGTAACTCCTGGATTCTTCCGCAGATACTGAAAAAAAGCGGAGTTGACTACTTTGTTTCAAACAAAATGTCAACCTGGAACGATACCAACCGTTTCCCTCACAACAACTTTATTTGGAAGGGTATTGACGGCAGTGAGGTTTACGCCTGCGTACCTCCCACACACTTCATAACCTGGAATATGCCCTCGCAGATTCAGGAAAACTGGGAGGCTTACATAGACAAGGACAGCGGCGGACAGACACTTAATATGTTCGGCTACGGTGACGGCGGCAGCGGCTGCACAGAGGAAATGATTGAGCTTATGCACCGCTTCCAAAAGCTTTCGGTTATGCCTAAGTGCGAACACGTTTCGGGTGCAGAATTCCTCGAAAAGAACCTGAAGGGTAACACAGAGCTTGAAACATGGGATGGGGAGCTTTATCTTGAAATGCACAGAGGTACCTTTACCACAAAGAGCAACCTTAAAAAGCTTAACAGAAGCCTTGAATTCAAGTTCAGAACGGCTGAAATGCTCTCGCTTATGCGTGGCGAGGATAACACAGAAAAAATCACTGAGCTTTACAAAAAGTTCCTTATAAATCAGTTCCACGATATTCTTCCGGGCTCACACATTCATCCCGTTTATGTTGACGCTATGAAGGACTACGAGGAAATCGAAAAGGGACTTGACGAAATCATAAACGAGGGTGGAAAATACTTCAACACTCTTAACTTCAGACGTGACGCTCTTACATTTATTGAAGATGAAAAGGGCGAAAATGAAAGATACGGAAAGAAAGGTTACTTCGCAGTACCCAATCTTCCTGCACTTTCAGGCGGTGAAATCAGAAGGGCCGATTTTACTGATGAGTGGATAACTATCGGTGATATTGTAGAAACTCCGTTTTATAAAATCAAGTTTAATCCTGACGGTTCAATTGCTTCTCTTTATGACAGAGAGCTTTGCCGTGAATGGGCAGACGGTGACTTCAACAAGCTTAAAATTTACACCGACAACCCGGGTAACTACGATGCGTGGGATATTCTTCCCAACTACAAGGATAAGCAGATTGAAATCAGAACCGAAAAAGCACTTGAGCTTATTTCAAAGGACAGCGAATGTGCAACCTTCAGAACCGCTTTGAAAACAGAAAAATCAACCTGGACAATGCTTGTTCGTCTGTTCAGACAAAGCAGAGGCATTGAGGTTGAAAACATAGTGAATTGGAACGAAAAGCACAAGCTTGCAAAGGCTGAATTCAGCTGTAACGTTCTTACAAGAAAGGCTCTTTGCGACACCTCAGCAGGCTTTATCGAAAGAGAAACCCACCGCAACACCACCTGGCAGCAGGCGCGCTTTGAATGCTGTCACCATAAATGGTGCGATATGTCAGAGACAGACGGCGGTGTTGCAATAATCAACGACGGCAAGTACGGCGCAGGTTTCCATAATAACGTCATAAGCCTTTCACTTCTCCGTGCCACAATCAGACCTGACGTTGTTTCCGATATGGGTACGCACAACTTCTGCTATATGATTATGCCTCATGGCGGTGACGTGGTTTCAGCAAAGATAAACAACCTTGCTTTCCAGTATAACGTGCCTTTGGTAAAGGCTGACGTAAAATGGAATCTGCCCACCTTTGAGCCTCTTTATCTGCAGAGTGCAAAGAAGAGCGAGGACGGCACAATGACTGTTATCCGCCTTTCAGAGCAGGACGGCAGAAGAGGAAAAATCACCCTTGACAGAAAAGTGAAGCTTCTCAATATGCTTGAAGACGTCACAAGTGAAACAGATGTTATTGAGTATAAGCCCTTTGAGATTATCACAGTCGGCTTGTAAGTTATAAAATTTGAGTTCTTCCTAAAAGGTGTGAAAAAAGTAGACCGACATCAGAATTTACTGATGCCGGTTTGTTTTTTGTGTGTTTGTCAAATTATGAAATATCTTTGCGCTATTTAACTGATCCCATATCCAACAATACTTTTTATATTTTTTATAATCATAATAATCTTCTGATTGTGCATAGTCAATTTCGATATTCATGATTTCATCCATGATTCTTTCAAGCTCTGTTTTATCGATATCAATATTTACAATACAAGGGGCAGATTTGCAGAAGCCTAATTTCTCAAGATTGATATCACAAGAAATAAGGTCGATTATTATAACGGACTTAAAATCCGGCAAAAGATCTTTTAGTCTTTCATAAGTGTTTCGATCGATGTTCAGTTGATACATAAAGCCACCTCATTATCATAACTATATTATGAGTGTAAATAAAAGTTAACCTATTGACAATTTAAAGTTTATAGTGTACACTAAAGATACAAAGAAACCAAGAAACAAAGAATTTTTTTAAAAGTGAATGACATATAATATGAAGGAGGAAAAATAATGACTACATTAAGTGCAGCACGAGGTAATACTATGTATAACAAAAAATTAAGCATTTCATCAAAACGCCAGATTACCATACCACAGAAGTTTTATACTATGCTTGGCTTTGATAATGAAGCGGAATGCTATGTACGCGGAAATGAACTTGTCTTAAGACCTGTAAAGTCACAAACAGGTGGAGAGTTTGCTGAACAGATTCTTGCTGATTTGATTGCTGAAGGCTTAAGCGGAGAAAAGCTGCTGGATGAATTTAAGAAAGCGCAGAAAAAAGTAAGACATGCAATTGAAACTATGCTTCTTGAAGCAGAAAAAGCCGCCGATGGTGAAACAGAAAGTTTTTCTTATGAAGACATTTTTGGCTCGGAGGATTGATTATGTATGAAATCAGATTTCTCCAGCCTGCTGCAAAATATCTGAAAAAGATTAAGGATAAAAAGCTTAAAGAACTTTATAAAAATGCCATTGATAAAATAAGAGAAGATTATACAGTAGGGGAATTAAAAACGGGAGATTTATCGGGAATCTACAGTATGGATATTTACTATAACAAAACTAACTATGAATTGGCTTACACGGTTGAGTATAAGGAAAGTGAAATTGTTGTTGTAATAATGGCAGGCACCCGTGAAAATTTTTACGAAGAATTGAAAAGATATATGAACTATTAAAAAATCCCATCGGTTTTGCTGAACCGATGGGTTAATTTTATCTCGATTTTATCTGCTGCTTAACAATGTGGAAAATTGCTCTTGAGCCCTTCACTGCATAGTTCATGAGATTTCCTGCAATACCTGTCATAATGGGGCTTCTCAGCTTCTTTTCGTCAACACCGTCAGCTTTCGCTTCTCTTACCTTGACGTTGTTGTCATAGAAGGGCAGAAGAAGTGAATCTTCAGGAGCTGAAACAACTGCTCCGTCAGCAAAGGAAAGAAGGTCTTTTTCGGGCACATCCTTTTCATAGGCGTAAAGACCCATAAGAGCGGTTTCGCTGACGCCGTTATATGAGGGTGCAAGAGGCTTGCCCTGAGGAGTGATAAGGGTAAAGGTGTCGAGAATCTGACCCTTTGTTCTGCTCCAGTGGTGGCGCTGCTTGCCGTAGTAGGTGCCGAAAGGATTCATATGCACCGTTTTATCCTCGTCAAGTCTCATAGGACAGTGCGCCATTGAGCCCAGAACCTGACGTGCGTTGGCAACGGCAAAGGTGTAGTTTTCATCAAAGAGTCCCACAACGCCTGCAGAAAGCTGATGGTTGAACGAGTCGATTTTCTTGTTCTTTTCGTCACATTCGGGGAAGCTCTGGGTACGGAATGATGAAATGTCGTCCATAAAGTTGCGCTTGAGAACGCTTATGTCGCCTTTGAAATGGGGAGTAAGCTCAAAGGGAACAGCCTCAGTCCAGTTCATATCGGAGTATCTTCCGAGAGCAGAGTTTTCCGTTGAAATTGAGGTGGTTTCCGGAGTATAAGGGTAGTTTACCTCAGTGCGGATAAAAACCCCCTCTGAAAAGTTGGTGGTGATGTAATCGTAAGTGAAAGAGCCGCTGTGAATTTCACCGGGGAGATGAATTTCGCCCTTTGTTCTTAAAGCAAAACCGTTTCCCCCTACAGGAAGAGCTTCAATGGACTTGTAGTCGAAGTCGTATTTTTCCTTGCCGTAGGTGATATAGCTTTTCAGAAAATCTCTGCCGCCTATTCTCTTTTCACCCATAACCGCTCTGTAGGGCTTGCCGTTTTTAAGGAACTTAAGAGTAAGCTCTCCGCCTTTTATTTCGTTGAATTCAAGGGGTGAAACAGGCTTTCTTTCGCCTTTTTCTACAGTGAGAGTGTAGCTGTTTTTGACTTTTTTGAACTTGCACATAAGGTAAACCGAGCTGCAGCTTTCGTCCATGGGAATAACCGTATAGTCCTTAAGGTCGGGTGAGGAGAGAACTAATTCTGAAGCATCGGTAATATCACCGTTGACTTTCATCTGAGCAGAAAGGAAGTTTGTACCGCCTATATTATGAAGGGTAAGCTTTTTAACCTTTTTGAGGGCGTTTTTCTCACTTTCTATAATGCTCTCAGCAAGGGCGTCAGCTTTCTTTTCACGCTGAATGTTGAGAACGGGAGTTGCAAGGCCGAAGTGAGTGGTTGAAAGGAGAAGAACTCTGTCTCTGAAAGAGGGTGAAGCCTTGTCCTCTTTTGCGTTTACCTTAGCCATAGCTCTTGCTCTGTCAACAGCTGTCCAGATTTTACGGTTGTAGGGCTTTTCCGACCATGAGGCATAGCCGGTGAAGTTGCCGTCAGCTGTATCGTGAGTGAAGTCGATTTCGCCTAAGGGCTTGTGAGCTTTTATATAGTTGCCCGGTGTATCGAAAACAACGTAAGGCAAATCAGCAACCTCTTTGACAAGGCCGTGAATACCGTCTGTGTTGGCAAGTTTTGAGCCGATTACGGGAAGATTCGTACTCTCCCAGAAAATAGCGTCGGCGTCCATATTGATAAAGATAAGCAGATCGTGTTTGATTTCTCCGCTTTCCTGCTTCTTTCTCAGCTCCTTCACCCACGCACGCAGACAGCCCATATCGCATACGTCAGAGTTGCTGTAGGTGGGAAGAATGGTCATACTCTCACCCTTGTAGGTATAGGTGAGGGGATTGAAAGCAATTTCATCAGAAAGCTTCGGCACAATTGTACGGAAAGCGTCAAAGGGTACGCAGGAGTAGTAAAGGCAAAGAGCCTCAACGCCTGTTTTGTTGTAAAGACTTACCTGAGAGGGAGTGAACATAACCTCCTGAGGGCGTACAAGCATAGCACATTCGCCGAAAAGGTCTTTAAGACCCGAACCCTCCTCGTTAGTAACTGCAAGGTCGATTGAGGCAGTGAATTCGTCCTCGTTCATAGCACCGAGAGCGCCGTTTGAGTAGCCCATAATAATGTTTTCGTCACCGTATTTCGTTACACGCTCTTTCATTTTTTCAATGATGTCGGGAGCGTATTCGGGGAGAATTTTTTCGAGTGAAAAGAAGTTTTCACTGTCCCAGGTGCCTTTTACGGGAATACCCTGCTCGTTGAATTCCGTAAGGGTGTCAAGGATTTTTCTTATGATGCGGATATCAGAGCCGAAGCCTAAGTTATCGTTGGTGTCTCCTCTGTAGGAATGATAACAGTTTACGTGAAAGCCGTAGGCTACGTGAATTTTAAGGTCCATAGCATTTTCTCCTTATTTTATCTTCTGTTTGATTTTATCACGATACTATGTTGCGGTCAACAGAGGAAATATAAAAATGTTATAAGTTTTCGTAGTTCTTCAAAATTTATTGAAAAATAATGTAAAAGAAAGGCCGGTCTGATTAATTTCGGACAGGCTTTTTGCGTGAATATTCCTGAAAAGTGAAAAAATTAAGAATTATTAAATATTAACGTTGAAAAAGTTTCTTTTGTGTGATAGAATTACTCGGATTCACTTGAAAACCAGGTTTTTACCAAAAGGCAAGGTAAGATTTTCACTTTCTTGTGAACTAATATATTCAGGAGTTTTTACATGAATTTAGAAAAAGTAACGGAAAAGAGAAAAGCTTCAGAGGAAAAACCGTGGTTACAGTTTTATCCCGAAGCGCTGAGAAATTTTGTGCCTTCAGAGGATACACTTACAGATTTCATTCTTAAGCACAACCCTGACCATGACAGAACAGTTATCGAGTTTTACGGAAAAACATTTACCCTTAATGAGGTTCTTGCCGAAAGAGATAAGGTTGCAAAATCACTTGTGGCTCTTGGCGTAAAAGAAAACGACAAGCTTGTTGTAATTCTCCGTGCAGTGCCCGAATTTGTTTTTGTGCTTCTTGCAGCAGAAAAAGTAGGCGCAGCAATTGTCTGCCACGACGGCGAGCCTGAAGAGCGTGCAGCAGCAATCAAAGACGCAAAGGCAAAGGTTGTTTTTTCAAACGATTTTATTACAAAGGAAGACGAAGCACTTTACTTCAAGGATACAGACCTTGAAACCCTCGTTCTTGTTTCACCCTATACTTACGGTGTCAGAGAAGAAATGCCTGACTATGTAAGTGCAGCTGTCGAAAAGCTTTACAGCGAATCAAGACCCTCAGACGAAAGAAGCCTTCAGTGGAACGATTTTCTTAAAAAAGGCGAAAGACTTGAAGGCGAAGTTTACCCCGAAAAGAACCCTGACAGACATCTGTACTGCTCATACACAAGTGGTTCAACTGGCCCTTCAAAGCAGGTTATTCACTCTGCACGTTCAATGAACGGCGTTCTCGGTCAGCTTGTAATTCCCGGCGGAATTGGTTTTTCGATGAAAGTTCTCCATACACTTCTCCCGCCTGCACTTGTTGCAATTGCAAACTCAATTCTCCTTTTCAATATTGCTTTGGGGAATCATCTTGTTCTGAGTCCTTTCTGTGAGGCAGAGGACATTGACCTTGAATTTATGAGGAATGAGCCTAACCAGATGATCGCAGTGCCTATGATGGCAGAAATTCTTATGAGCAGTAAGCGTATTCCAAAGGATTACTCCATGAAGGACCTTTATGTAATCGGCGGAGGTGCTGACCCCGTACATAACAAATGGCTCAGAAGAATGCAGTCTTTCCTCAGAAGCCACGGCTCATCTGCAGTGTTTTCAATGTGCTACGGCCTTAGCGAAGCAGGTTCAACTGTTGCAAACCCCCACCCCAATGCTGATTTCAGAAACTGTGGCGGTGGTATACCTATGAGAGGTACAACAATTTCAATTTTTGAACCGGGCACACACAATGAACTCAGTTACGGCGAAATCGGTGAAATCTGTACTCACGGTCCTTCAAGTATGCTTGGCTACAGCACAAAGGAAGAAACAGAAAAGATCTTGCAGCTTCACGAAGACGGAAAAATATGGGTGCATACAGGCGACTACGGCTATATGAATCAGTTCGGTGAGCTTTTTGTTTACAGCAGAGGCCTTAATGAGCGCTTCGGCGGCGGTTATCTTTACACCACCGTAATGGAAAACAAGGTTATTGAAGTCAGAGGCGTTGATGATTGCTTCTTTGTAATTGTTCCCGATAAAGAGCATGAGGGATACTTTGTTCCCTATCTCTATGTTGTTCCCGAAAAAGGTGTTGAGCTTAAGAATATTGAGAGCGAAATCCGCAGCATACTTGATACACACGAACAGCCTAAGGAGATATTCACAACACCTAAGAGAGAATATTTCCACTTCAAAACCAACCGCAGAATTCTTGCAGGAAAGATTCTCAAGGGAGAACATTGATCTGATACTGAATTTATACCATCTGAGCTTTCAGGTGGTATTTTTTTGCAAACGAAAACCGAGCTGTTTTGCGGCTCGGTTGCTTCTTTATATTATGCGTTATTTCTTGTAATAATTTTTGCACCCTCATTTTCAAATCTGAAGGGAACAAGCTCAAACTCATTAAAGCAGATTTTTAGCTTTTCCTGAGCATCTTTAGGAGCGTAAAGCAGCATAAAACCACCACCGCCTGCACCAAGAAGCTTTCCGCCTAAAGCACCATTTGAAAGAGCTTTTTCGTACATTGCGTCAATCTGAGGAGTGCTGATGTTGTCCGTAAGAGAACGCTTCAGCTTCCACGTGTGATTGAGAAGTCTTCCGACATCGTCAAGATTACCTGATTTAAGAATACTTTCGGCAACCGAAACAAGACCTTTCATTTCATGAAGCTGAGACAGGGTGGATGGAATAGAGTTTTTCTGAGCAGTTGAAATAATTGCCGAATAACGTGTGAAGCCCGTAAAAAGAAGCATCAGATTGTCCTGAAATTCGGTGAGCCTTTCTGCTGAAATTTCAATGGGAGTTACCTTGTAACCGTCTTTTGAAAAATCGAGACGGTTAAGTCCTCCGAAAGCTGCAGCAATCTGATCCTGAACGCCTCCTGCTTCGTTGCAGAGAACTCTTTCAAGGTGAATTGCTTCTTTTGCGAGAGTGAGCTTTTCCGGAGATTCGCCCTTCATTCCGTGAAGTCCCTGAAGCAGTGCCACTGCAAAGGCCGAGCTTGACCCGAGCCCTGAACAAGCGGGCAGGTCAGCGTCATAAGAAATCTGAATGCGATCTGTGGGGATGTATTGTAAAGCAGCTCTGACAAGGGGGTGCTGAAGCTCTTCAGGATTATTGAAACGCTCAATTTTTGAATATGTAAGCTGATTTTTGTAATCGAACAAGGCAGGCAGATTACGGAAGGTTACATAGCAGTATTTATCAATAGAGGTTGAAAGTACACTTCCGCCGTATTCTTCAAAATATTCACGGTAATCTGTTCCGCCGCCGAAAAAGGAAACCCTGAACGGCGTTCTTGTTATCAGCATTTTTCTTCCTCCCATTTTATTTCTTTAAGATTCAGCAGTGATTTTAAAAGGGTATTATCCATAGCGGTGCACGAAGCACGCTTGTCTTTGAAGAATTTTTCTCCCTCGGCTTCACTGATTTTTTTTATTAAATCTAAATCTTTTCCGCAGTTCTCAGCAAGAATCACACCAACGTCATATTTGCTCAGAACCCAATCAGAGCAGATGTTTACTGTGTGGGGCAGATTCTCTGTTAAAGAAAGCTCAAAGGTAAACTTTGCAGCTTGCCTGTAGCTTAAAACTGAACGGTACATACCGTCAATCATTTCGGTTGTGATTCCGTTTTCTAAGTTTTTTCTGATGTTATCGTAAAAATGAGGCTTTGAAGTAAGGCTTTTTCCAAGCATAAAGGGGTAGCGGAAAACGGTGAAGCCTCTTTCACGCACGAGATTTTCTGCAAGAATTTTCTGTCTGCCGTATTCGTTTACGGGATTCAGAGGTGAATCTTCGCTGAATTTTTCTTTGCCGTCGCCGTAAACGCAGTCCGTTGAGGCGAAGAAAAGCTTTCTTATGTGGGGCAGTGTATTTAAAAAATTAAGCAAAGCATCATAATTAACGCTGAGAGCATAGTCAGGATTCTCATATACAAAATCAATGTTGTGACAAGCAGAAAGGTAGAACACCGTAAGAGGCTCATTACCGCATTTGTTTTTCAGAGAAATAAGGTCGTTTTCATCTGTGATGTCGCACCTGATGTACTCAACACCGTCAATGGGTTTTACATTTTTTAAATCCCTGACCGTCGCCAGAATGGGCTCATTGGTTTTTGCGGCGGCATATTCTGCAATATAACTTCCTAAAAAACCGCAGCCTGTTATAAGTATCATTCTGTCACCGCTTTTCTTAATTAATCGTGGCTTCTGTTTTTGAATAAACCGTTGCACCTCTGCGTCTGCCAAACCACACAGTTTCCTTGGCAAAGCTTGCAATATTGTCGTATACGGTTTTCGGGGTAACTGTCAGAGAAGTACTTTTCTTCTGAAGAGTGGCAGGGTTGCCTTTAGTAATGCTTTCAAAAAATGAATAAAAGTCATAGTTGAATGAGGCCTCTTTTGCTGTTTCAAAGGGCTTTCTCAGCATAAATTTCTGGAAGGATAAAAGCTCCTTCTGAAAGTCTTTGTCAAGATTATAGCTGTCAATAAATTCGGTAAGCTCACTCATATATTCATCGAAATTACTGATGATTTCAATGAAAGCACCCTCCTCAAAGAACCAGGTTACGTCGCCAAAATTTTCGTTATAGTAATTCCAGTCGCCTGCAAGGGAGGTTTCATACTTAACCTTGAAGTCGGTCCAGAGCTTATTAAGCTTTCCGCTGGTATTCATAATGAAGCTGAGCAGGGAAGTGTAGAAATCATAATAGGTTGACTTTTTCGTTTCACTTAGGTACATAGCGAGGAATCTGAGAATACCGAGACTGTGGAAGCACTGTAGACAGACGGAGAAAAGGTTTGCATAGACCCAGTCCTCACGGCTGAGAGTGGCAGTTGAACGAACAAGGTAGGAATATTCCTTGACCTCCTCGTCCTTTTTGGCTGCACTGTGTATGTGGTTGAAAGCAACCTTGATAATTTCGATTTTGTGCTTTTCAACATAGGAGGGCTCAGTAAGGTCTGAATTAGGCAGAGCCTCGCAGTGATATACGCTCAGGGAATTGTGCTGACCGTTTTCCAGCAGTCTGCACATACCCTTGCAGAAGCTTTCCTTTGTTTCGCCGGGCAGACCGAGAATAAGCTCGGAATAGGTGGGAATACCTGCCTCGTTATACTTTTTCATAAGGGAAGAGAAATGCTCCATAGTGAGATTTTTTCTTCCGATGTTTTTAAGCGCTTCGTCGCAGAGGGTCTGATAAGCCATAGTTGCACCCTTGTCCATACCTACGCTGTTGAGAGCACTGCAGATTCTGAAAACACGTTCGTCGCTGTTTTTCTCGTAGCAGGGTCTGAACACCTCGGGGTAACCGTTTTTCTTTTTCGCTTCAATAAGCATATCTGCAATTTCGATATCACGGTCGAACATACCGAAGTTTGAGTCAGCGCAGAAGCAGTAAGCAATTTTGTTCTCGGAAAGCCACTGAATTTCCTTTTTGATCTTTTCTATAGGGAAGAAACGCATTTTCTTGCCTGCGCACCAATCGCAGTATGCACAGGAGTAAGGGCAGCCTCTGTTGGTTTCGAGAACAGAGAGGAATTCCATACCTTTGTTTTCTTCTATGATTCGGTCAAAAATACCTGAAAGGTAGGGGGAGGGGAGAACAGAAAGGTCTTCGCAGATAGTGCGCTCAGTTCTGATTATACTGCCGTTTTCTCTGTAGGCAATATCTGAAGTGACTTTGAAATCTCCCTTTGAAAGGTTCAGAAGAAGCTTACTGAAAACAGTTTCACCCTCACCAAACATAAGAATATCAATATAGCTTTCAGCTTCAAGGAGCTTTCCGTCCTCGCTTACGCTGTGACCGCCGAAAACAATGATACACTGAGGATACTTTTCCTTAATCCTTTTCGCAAGTGCCTTGTTGTATTCCATGTTCCACACACTGCAGGAAAAAGCAACCATAAAAGGAGAGTGGATTTTGTCCATAGCAGAAGAGAGCTTTTCTCTTTTAAAGATAATTTCAGGAAAAGCATATTCACTTTTTATCTGAGGATTCTCTTTGCAGTAAGCGATTATTGTACCCACTGCATAAGGCAGGTAAACTGACCCGTCAAATTCAAAGCCTACCTGAACAAAATAAACATTTTTCATGTGTCGTCTCCGTAAAAAATCAGTTGGTTTCTATTTTATAGTTTGTGCTTGTGTAATCGGTAGCACGTCTGTTACGTCCGTACCATACAACCTCTCTTGCGAATTCCTCAAAGCTTTCAACTGCAGAAGTGTCGCTTATTTTAAGAACAATAGGCTCTTTTTTAAGCTTTTCGTAGCTTCCGCCGTAGATGTTGTTATAGTAAGTAAAGAAGTCGTAGCCGCTTTCGATAGTGATTTCTTTTATGCCGATTTTCTTTATGATGTCCTGCTGATAGCTGAAAAGGGCATCTGTTTCAGTGCCTGAGCCGAATTTCTCAGTAAAGAATTCTTTTACTTCACTATAGAAATCGGAAAGGTTTTTATAAAACTCAAGGAAAATAAGCTCATCAAAGCCCCAGAGGATATTTCCAAGACCGTCGCAGGTGGAAACAAGCTCATTTGAGCCTGTAATAACACCTGAGGAAAGCTTGTGAATTCTGCTGTAAACCTTGTTGAGAAGGGAATCTTCACGTCTTTCTGAATATGCAATAAGCTCGTTATAAAACTCAGCATAGCTCAGAGAGTGTTCGTGTCTCATATAAATTGCCACTGCACGTAAAAGCCCGAGGTTGTGAAGAGCCTGAATGTAAGAGCCGAAAAGAAGTGAGCGGGCCCAGTTCTCTTCGTTCATAGAGTCCGTTGAGGTTATATATTCCGAGTATTCGGTAACTGCTTCGGCAGTTTCGATGTTGCTTGAATGAATAAGCTTAAAAGGTACTCGGGTGCTTTTTATACCGAACTTTTCCTGATATGCTTTCTGTCCCATTTCTGCGTTGGGAAGAATTTCGCAGGGGTAAATGTTTATGGCGAAATGCTGACCGTTTTCAATGAGAGTGTTGACTCCGTCGCAGAATGAAGAGTAGGTTTCACCCGGCAGACCGAGAATCAGCTCAGAAAAGGTTGCGATGTTAAGGTCGTTATATTTTTTCATAAGGTCCTTGAACATTTCGGTTGAAATGTTTCTGCGTCCCACGTTTCTGAGGACTTCAGGATTAAGACTCTGGAAAGAGATGGTTTTAGCCTTGTCCAGACCGCTTCTGAAAAATCTTGTGCTGACGTCAAAAACAAAGTTGAATCTGTTCTTTGTGAAGAACACCTTGAAAATCTGAGGATAACCGTATTTTTCCTTGCAGGACACCACGTAGTTTGCAATTTCCGCATCTCTGTCAAAAAGGCAGAAGTTTCCGTCGGTACAGTAAATGTACTCGATTTTATTTTTTACAAACCAGTCGATTTCGGCAAAAACTCTTTCCATAGGGAAAAGTCTTACCTTGTCCTTAAGAGAGCTCCAGTCGCAGAAGGAGCAGGAGTTGGGACAGCCTCTGTTGGATTCAAAAAGTCCTGAAAAGGAGATGTCGTCCTTAAGTATCTCGTCGAAGATTCCCTCGAGATAAGGTGAGGGATAATCGGTGCCTGTCTGAGGCGCATAGGCTGTGGTTATTACGTTTCCGTCTTTATCTCTGTAGGAAATGTTTGGTACATTCTTAAGGTCTTTTCCGAGTGCAAGGGCTTCAAGAATACCCTCAGTAGGCTCTTCGCCGAAACGGTGGGTAAGAAAGTCGATATAGCTGTATTTTTCAAGGTCGCTTCCGTCGGGAGAAATGTTGTGACCGCCGAAGACTATCAGGCATTGAGGGTAACGAGCCTTGATTTTCTGAGCCAGCACCTTGTTATATTCCATATTCCATACGGAAGAGGAAAAAAGCACCATAAAAGGTTCTGAAAAGCCTGCAGCAACCTTATCAGTGTTGTCACGGGAGTATATAATTTTACCGAAGCTGTAGCTTGAGGCAATTGTTTCGTTTTTTAAACAGTATGCCATAATACAGCCCACAGCATAGGGGATATAGGTACTTTTTTTGTCAGTGCCGTAAACATCGTTGGCCTGAACAAAATAAACATTTTTCATAATAAATACACCTTATCTGAAAAAAATCCTGATTTAAAATCAGACACTTTCGTCGCTTATAATATCCTTCGTGCCGTCGTCAAGTTCAATTTTTGATGAGTAAAAGGCAACGAGATAAGTATCCTCTTTGTAGTTAAAGGAGTGTCTGACATTTTCGGGAATCATAAACATATCACCCGTTTTAAAGCAGTGGTTTTCCTTTTCCTCGCCGAGATAAAGGGAAACCTCAAATTCGCCTGACAGTACAAAGAAAATTTCCTTTGCTGTTTTATGATAATGAAAGTTGCCTCTGACAGCACCCTTCTTTGTGAAAACCGCATTTGCCTGAGCAAAACTTTCGTGTGTTATCTGACATAAAAGTCCGCGTTCATCTTCAAAAAGGAAGTCGGGAGTCAGTATTTCAATAAGCTTCATTTTAAATCACACATTTCCGTAAAATGAATTTTTGATAATAGAGTAGGCTTTTATCAGCTCTCTGATGCCGTCATCAAGAGAGTACTGAGGTTTAAAGCCGTAGCTTTCAATTCTCTCGTTGGAAACAAGGTAGTTACGCTTGTCAGGGTCAACACCTACGGGAGCTTCAAGGAAAGTAAAGGAGGGAATGTAGCTTTTGATTTTTTCACAAAGCTCAAGCTTGGAAAGATTTGCATCGCTGAGACCGCAGTTGTAGGTCTGACCTTTCATTCTGTCAAAGTTTTCCATAGCGAAAATGAAAGCTCTTGCAGCATCTCTTACGTGAAGATAGTTACGCATAAAGCTGCCTTCAAAAACGATAAGTGAACGGTCAAAAACAGCACGGTAAACGAAATCGTTTACAAGAAGGTCGGTACGCATTCTGGGAGAAGCACCGAAAAGAGTTGCAAATCGGAAGGTAAGGGAATTGCCTGCTTCAAGAACAGCCTTTTCTGCAGCCATTTTTGTTTTACCGTAAAGTGAAACAGGCGAAATGGGAGATTCCTCTGTGCAGTATCTGTCGCCCTGCCCCAGACCGTATCCGCTGTTGGTGCAGGGGAAGATGATTTTCTGGTCCTCAGTGCGGAGCTTAAGGAGCGTTTCGATTGCACCGAGATTTACTGTTTCAGCGGCGGTTGTGTCGTTGTCGCAGGCAGGAAAGCCTACAATTGCGGCAAGAGGGAAAATGAAGTCTTTTCCGCAAAGTGCATTCCTGAGCACTTTTTCGTCTCTGCAGTCGCCTCTGATTATCTCAAAGTTTTCGTTCTGACAGCAATCGAGAAGAGAGTTTTGCTTATACAAAAACGAATCAAGCACAGTGACCTTATGTCCCTTTTTGAGAAGCTCGGGAACAAGAACCGAACCGATATATCCTGCACCGCCTGTTACTAAAATATTTGCCACAAAAACCGCCCCTTTAGTATTTTAATTATACTTAACCTATTATAATGTTGTAACATAGTTAAAACAGCTTGTCAAATCAAAAACACTCGTTGCAAAAGACGGTAAGATGTGTTATATTTATAACAGAAAGGGTGGTGAAAAGTGTGAAAGCAGTTATTCTTGCAGGCGGCTTGGGAAAGAGAATGGGTAAGCTCAGTGAGGAAATACCTAAGCCTATGACGCTCATTAATAAAAAGCCTGTGCTTCAGCATCAGCTTGAAGTGCTGAAAAAAGAGGGTATATCCGATTTTATTTTTGTGACGGGGTATCTGTCGGAAAAAATTGAGGAATACTTTAAAGACGGCAGTACATTCGGTGTAACTATTGAATATTTCTGCGAAAAGGAGCCTTTGGGCACTGCAGGTGCACTTTTTAAGCTCAGATTAGAAGAAGATTTCCTTCTTTGTAACGGGGACTTGATTTTTGATTTCAGTTTTGAAAAAATGCTTGATTTTCACCGCAAAAATAATGCCCTGGCAACTCTTTTTTCTCACCCCAACAGCCACCCCTATGACAGTACGCTGATTGAAGCAAAGGAAAACGGTCAGGTTACAGGCTTTATTTCAGGTGAAAAGCCTGAAAGCTATCAGAATCTCTGTAATGCGGGAATTCAGCTAATTTCACCCTCACTGCTTCAGATGTATAACATAGAAAGCTATGCAGACCTTGATAAGGATATTATCCGTCCTGCAGTGAATACGGGCAGAATCTATGCATATAAAAGCGCGGAATATGTCAAGGATATGGGTACACCGGAAAGGCTTAAAGCAGTTACAGATGATGTTGTCAAGGGTGTAGTGCAAAGGCGTCACAGCTCAGTTATGCAAAAGGCAGTTTTCCTTGACAGAGACGGAACAATAAACAAGCATAAGGGATTTATAACAGACCCATCAGAAATTGAGCTTGTTGAAAATGCAGGGAAGGCTGTGGCAAATATCAACAAAAAAGGCTACCTTGCAATAATCGTTACCAATCAGCCCGTAATCGCACGTGGTGAGTGCACTGAGGAAAAGCTTAGAGAAATTCACAACCGCCTTGAAACTCTGCTCGGTGAGCAGGGTGCATACATTGACGGAATCTACTACTGTCCCCATCACCCTGACAAGGGCTTTCAAAAGGAAGTTGAGGAGCTGAAAATCAGCTGCAGCTGTCGCAAACCTCAGCCGGGTATGCTCCTTCAGGCTAAAGAGGACTTCAACATTGATTTAGCAGAATCCTATATGGTGGGAGATTCCCAAAGAGACGTTGAAGCAGGCGAAAATGCAGGCTGTAAAAGTGTACTTCTTTCTGAAGAAAGAAGCTTATACGATTTTTCACTCAGTATTATATAAGTGAAGAGAAAAAAACACATACGGAGGAAACAAAATGAATAACGTTTATGATATGGTTGTAATAGGTGCAGGACCTGCAGGCTGCTCAGCAGCCCTCTATGCTTCGAGAGCAGGTCTCAGCACCGTAATTGTTGAAAAATACGCCCCCGGCGGACAGATGGCACTTACAGGTGATATTGACAACTACCCCGGTTTCGAGGAGGGTGTAGACGGATTTACCCTGGGTGTGAAAATGCACAAGAGTGCTGAACGCTTCGGTGTGAAAACTGAATACTGCGAAATTACAGATGTTGATTTTTCGGGCGAAATAAAAAAGCTCACCACTTCATCGGGAGAGCTTCTTGCAAAAACAGTGGTAATAGCCTCAGGTGCAAAGGCAAGAGAGCTTGGAGTTGAAAATGAAAAGAGCCTTATAGGAAAAGGTGTGCATTACTGTGCTCACTGCGACGGCAATTTTTACAGAAATAAAACCGTTGCAGTTGTCGGCGGAGGAAACTCTGCAGCAGCAGATGCTCTTTATCTTTCACGTCTTGCAAAAAAGGTGTATCTGATTCATCGCAGAGACACCTTAAGAGCTACCAAAATTTATCACGAGCCTTTAATGAAAGCTGAAAATGTAGAATTTCTCTGGAACAGCACAGTGGAGGAGTTCCTTACCGAGCTGAGGGTTAAAGGTGTCAGAATCAAAGACACCGTAACGGGTGAAATGAAGAATGTGCCTTGTGACGGTGTTTTTGTCAGCATCGGCAGAGATCCTATGACAGAGTTTCTTAAGGGTGCGGTTGAGCTTGACGAAAAAGGCTACGTTGTAGCTGATGAATCCACAAGAACAAACGTAAAGGGAGTTTTTGCCGCAGGTGACGTGCGCACAAAGGCTCTCAGACAGGTGGTAACTGCCGTTTCAGACGGTGCAGTTGCCGTACACTATGCAGAGGAGTATCTGAACGGACAGAAGTAAAATTTATAGAAGAGAAAACCTCTCCCATTGAGTATCGGCTCATGTGGAGAGGTTGATTTTTGTTTATCTTACGTATTATCTTGCTTATTATCTTTCTGTTTTTGAGAAAATATTATATTTATCGTCAGGGATTCTGTTTTTATTCGCCAGAATAACACCTCACAAAAACTTATTTGTCGAATCCATTATATCGGGCTGTATTTATGATATTTTTCCGTTTGTATCACAAGTAAGAGTTATTGATTTTTCGATTTCTTTAAGTGGTACACCAAGTTTATATTGCTTAAACTTGAAGTTTGCTTTTGCCGTTGCTCCGCTTTTTTCTGAATTGCAGCAAATCATTTCCCAATCATTATCATAAATATAATATCTTACAGAAGCATCCGTGCAACTTACCGTTTTACCGTTATATGCGAATGTGCCTTTAAGATAGACACTCCATAAGCGAACACCATTTTTATCATAGTAATGAACATACTTCTCAGTTTCCGCAGTTTTATAATCGCTTTTACCCAAGATAAGATTTATTATTTTTTTAATTGCTTCAATCAGTCTTCCTATGAAGCTGAGAGTAATCTCATCTTCTTCGTGGTCTATATTCTCATCAAAGCCGATTACCATATATGAGCCGTCATCAAAATGTTCAGTATGTACAGTATCGGTTGCTTGAGCTAAAGGTACAAGCAGGATTATAAAAAGTGTCAAAGCCAATATAATTGAAATTATTCTTTTCATAATGTACAACCTTTCATAATACTAATAACTGCCGGAACAATACCTTCTTCAAAATATCCGTGTGCTTCTGTGTGAACATCAATCAAACTTATAACAACAAAGGCAAGATAAATGAGAAGTGCAAGAATAACAGCGATAATAAAAATATTTTTAATTGATATCTTTCTTTTTATTTTCGCACTGTCAGTATTTGAAATGAAGCTGGAAGCAATTGATTCAGGAGTTCCGAAAAATTTTTCAATATCTTTTTTTGTTGCATTTTCAGTTTCAGCTAGGAAATTCTCCACATCAGAACGAAGTTCAGCAAGAAAAGCTTTTTTCTGTTTTAACGGACAGATTATCAATGAAGAAACTGATGAAATATATTCATTTATCAATACATCATTTTTCATTATGTTACACCGCCTTGTGTTATCATATTGACTCCCTCTGAAATTTTTCTGTACTCCGCAAGTGCTGCTTCATAAAATTCCTCACCCTTTTTCTCAAGGTGATAATACTTTCGAAGCCTTTTGTTGACTATTTCATCTCTGTCTGAAAGATAACCGTTTTCTAAGAAACGGTATAAAACAGGATACAGTGTGCCTAAAGGCAGTTGAAATCTGCCACCGCTTTTTTCTTCAATTGCTTTTACTATTTCGTAGCCGTACATATCCTTCTCTCTCAGAACACTGAGAACAACAAGGTCGACTGTTCCACGTTTGAAATTATCCGTGTTAAGCAAGGCAGATTCTCCTTCCCTTTATTTTCTTATATATTAACACAGAAAACAAACTAAGTCAAAGGTATTTTTGCAAAACCTTATATTTTGTTACACAAGATATATATTGACATAAGATATATGCTGTGCTATACTGTAAATACCTTAAGGTTAAATTTTATAGGAAAGGAGGACCTTTATGTCAGCATTTTTCAGTACAATTATGGCAATCTTTATGTCCATTCTGTCAGTAATTCTTCCCGCAAAGCCTGACAATGTCAAGGTAACTGTAAGACCTGTTACAACAGAAACTGCAATAATTACCTTTGAATGTGAAAACAACACAAGAAGAACTATTGACCGTCCACATGTCACTTCTATTGAAAAGAAAGATGAAAACGGCAATTGGCAGAACACCAATATTGCTTACGGTTACACAGAAGAAGCTTACTCAATTTATCACGGCAGAAGTTCAGTAGACTCAATTGAAATCGGTGACCCTTTTGAGGAGTTTAAAGGGCTCGAAAAAGGTGAATACCGTCTTAATGTGAAATATATCATTAACGGTGATGGGAATTGGGGTTATGCAAGCGGTGAATTTATAGTGTCAGATGCTTAATAACAAGAAGCTCTTAACACTTGAAGTAATAAGAATTTAAATAACATAACACTCGTCAGCTATGACGGGTGTTTTTTATGTCAAAAGCCTAAATATGGTATATGAATACTGCGTTACATTTGGAAGATGTTAGAGCAAAAAAATCGCACCACGGAATGGTACGATTTTTGTATTCTTGATTGATCAGATTTATATACCGTTTTTGTCAAAGTCGCACACTGCCTGAAGCACAATGTTCAGCACCTTGTCAATTGTTTCGGGAACAAGGATTTCTGCTTTGTCAAGACGGGTGTGGTAGTACTGAGCGGGAGCGGGGTCCATAGCAACCATTGAAGCTGCCTTGATGCCTGCCTGAGAAGCTGCAGCAGCGTCGGTTGAACCGAGAGGAATTGCACCGATGGGAACGTCCTTACCCTGCTTGGTAGCTGCGTTTTTAAGAAGTGCACAAACGTCTTTGTTGTTCTTTACCATACCGGTCATATCTTTTTCGTAAATCATCATATAGTCGCCGTCACGGATTGTGTCAAGACCGATGAAGATTGTTTCAACGCCGTCGTTTTTAAGCTCGGGGTGAGCTTCGAAGTAGGCCTTTGAGCCACGAAGACCGCATTCTTCACCGCCTGTGAGAATAGCAACAACCTCTGTGTTTTCAAAACGGATATCATTGTCGCTGAGATACTTCATAACTGCTGAGGAGATGTAGCAGCCTGTAAGGTCGTCATTTGCGCCGTCAACATAGTTTTTGTGGTTTACAAATTTGAAAAGACCTGCATAAGCGGGGAGGAAAGCAAGCTGACCGAGAGCCATCTTCTTAGGAGCCTTGCCTCTGAGAATGGAAGCTGTTGTTGCAGCTGTGTAGCCAAGACCTGCAATTGCGTAGCCTGCAACGGCAATAACGCCGTGTGAGCCTAATTTGTATGTATAAGTCCATTCGGGAGCGGAGTCACTGTGACCTGAAAGGATAATTCTGCGCTTTGTTTCGCCCTTTGCCTTTCTTACGGCAATAACGTTACCTGAGGTTTCCTCTTTGAAAAGAGGGTCGTACATCTTTTTGTAAAGGAGAAATTCTCCTACAATACCTGCAAGAGCACCGCCCATAAGAGCTGCTGAACCGAGAGCAGCTTTCTTTGAAACCTTACCGAGAGCAGCTGCGGTGTTGATTGCAGTCGCACCCATAAGGCAAGCACCTGCGTGAGGTACGAAGGACATAAAAGCCTTGGGGTTAACCTTGAAGGTTTCACGGCTTACGCTGTCGCAGAAGGGCTGGAGCTCAGCCATCATCTGCTCCTGAGCTTTCTTTTCACTTTCACTGCCGCAGGGACGGGGACCGAAGGTATTACAGATGTTTGTGATTCCGCTTGTAATAAACTCGGTGCAGTCAGCGGTGGTTGTCTTTAAGTTTTCTGAGTTTGCTGAATATTGCATAATTAATTCTCCTTTATTCTGTCTTATTTTTTACACCTGACACCATATACATTTTATCAGTTGAAATTACGGTGTCAACGGTGAGATATTTTTCCATAAATTCTGCAAGAACTTTTGCTTCAGGCAAGGAAGCTGAAAAGGGCTTTGCGTTGCCCTCGTGGCATTTCTGAATTTCTTCTCTGCCTGCACCGTGAGAAACGGAAAGTCTTCCGCCTTCATTAAGTGCAGATGAAAGGTTTTCAAAAAGCAAGTCGGGACATGGAAAGTGGGGGAAGGCGTTGTAAATCATAACTGCGTCGAATTTGCAGTTAAATCTGTAGGTTTCAGCGTCGCCGCAAATAATCTCTGTGTCGGGATATTTGCTCTTTGCAAGCTCCACCATTTTTTCGGAAATATCTATGCCCAAAAGGGAGGAAACTCCTGCTTTTTTGTAATAGGGGAAAAGTATACCTGTTCCCGAACCTACGTCAAGAACTGAAGCTCCTTTTGTGATTGCCCCTTTTTCAAAAATAATGCCGATGATTTTTTCGTCAGTTTCCTGATTGCTGTCCCATGAAGAAGCACAGCTGTTGAAAAACTCTGCAATTTTATTTTTGTCCATGTATGTCACCTCATACCTGAAGAGGTCTTGAAGTGTAATTCTTTCATACCTTCTACTTCATCGCAGATAGGCTTAAGATTACAGGAGTCGCAGTCAAATTTTACGTTGTTCATAATATGATTCAGCGTTTCCGTTATGCTGTTACCTTTTTCGGCTAATCTTTCGAGAACTTTGAAATCTGCACTTTGGTCAGTTACAAAAATAACCTTGACCCCTTTTACACCGGGAATCTCTTTGTATTTGCTGATAAGAAGATTACCTACCTTTTCAAAGCTTATGCCGTTTTTTAAAGCCAACTTTGAAACGCGCACAGCCTCTTTATGGGAACGTGAGGTTGTTCTTATCATATAGCCGTCGGGAAAGCAGTGGTATTTTACATACTCAATTTTTCTTATGAGATTGTAGTACTTCTGCTCGTCCGCCTGCTTTTCAATCTGAATAACAGAAATTCTGGCAAACTTACCGCTGTCTTTGATTTTCTGAAGGTCAGACCCTGCCACAACAATTTCGTCATTACAATCAGAGGTTGTAACAAGGTTAAAGCCCGTACCGCTTAATTCAAAGGCAGTATCTCTTTGAAGAATAACCTGACTGTAGCCGGTGTCTGCCCATGATTTTTCTGAGCTGAAAGGAAATCTTTCTGAAGAAAGGGTGTCGGTGAGAGAAGTTGCCTCACTTATCAATGAATCAAAAAACTCCATTACAGCTTCTTATCCCTTTTCATTTTGTCGTATCTGTTTTTCCAGAGCCAGTCGTAAACCACTCTTACAAGCTTCATATCAAGGTTGAACCAGTAGATAGCAAAGGTGAGTACAAAAAGGCAAAGGATAACTGCAAGTATAATTAAAAATACGTTCATATCAGTTCACCTTGGAAAGACCTTTCTGTCTTGCATACTCAGCTGCACCGAGAGCTCCCATAAGCTGAGGGTCAGTTGAAAGCTCAACAACCTTGATTTTAAGAACCTTTTCAATAGCAGCCTTAAGACCGTCGTTCTTTGCACAACCGCCTGTGAGGGTGATACTGTCTGTTGCACCTGCTTTTTTAGCCATAACGAAGCATCTTTTTGCAACTGCAAGCTGAATACCTGCAGCTATTTCGTCCATGGGCTTGCCTTCACCTACAAGGGAAATTACTTCGCTTTCTGCGAAAACAGTGCACTGAGCTGTGATGGGAATAGTATTCTTAGCACCCAGTGAAAGCTTTGAAAACTCAGGAAGAGACATTTCAAAAGCATTTGCCATAGCCTCGTAGAATCTGCCGGTACCTGCGGCGCACTTGTCGTTCATAGCAAAGTTTTTAACTGTACCGTCGGTGTCAATTGAAATACCTTTTACGTCCTGACCGCCGATGTCGATAATAGCCTTTACTTCGGGATTTGTAACGTGTACACCCATTGCGTGACAGGAAATTTCTGAAATGTTTTCGTCAGCAAAAGGCACCTTGTTTCTGCCGTAGCCTGTACCGATAAGGTAGGTGAGCTCCTCAGCTGAACCGAGCCCCTCAACCTGCTTTACTGCATCGTCAAGAGCAATCTGAGCGCTCATAACGGGGTTGATTTTACTTCTGTTTGTAACGTTGGCAACCATTTTGCCGTTTTCATCAAGTATTACGCATTTTGTGTAGGTTGAACCTACGTCGCATCCGCCAAAATATTTCATAATCCTTTAATCTCCTTTACCAAGCTAAGTCGTCTTCGAAATCTAAAAGTGAAGCGTCAAGAGGCTCCTCCTGAAGAACTGTCTGCATGTATTTGTTGACCTGGTCACGCATTTCTCGTCTTGAAATTGTCCTGGGGTCCATAAGGTCCTGACGTACCCAGATAAAGTTTACACCCTTTTCTCTTGCCTGGTCGTCAAAAATACCTGTAAGACCGTCCATACCCTTGCAGGAAATCTGGTCGTACATAATAACTGTGTCAGCGTTGTATTCTTCAACGATTCTCCATAGCTCGTCAACAACGTTTCTGTAGCCGCCCTTTGTGTGCTTACGCATAATTGAGCGCTGATAGGTTTTTGCAAGGTCCTTAAGTGACTGCTCTTTGTCCTCTGTGTCAATTTCAAGGTAGGAAATCATTGTTTCCATATCCATAACAACGTTCATACCCCAGCAGTTTTCAAGCCAGTTTGCAAAGGAGGTGTAATAGTTTGCAGGGCAGCTCCATACAACTGCTCTGTGACGCATTTCCTTTGATACGGGAGTTTTCTTCTCGTATGACTTCATCATAATTTTGTTGACCTTTTCGTCAACCTTGAGGAATTTTTCGTTTGTACCGCCTGAGAGGTTGAAGTAGAAAATTCTGTAAAGCCAGAAGCAGGCACCTGTCATCTGAGGATAGGGAGTTTTGTTGATATCCCATTTCTGTCTTTCGTATTCAAGCTGCTTGTTGTAATCCTTCATTCGTCTGAAATAAGCATCCCAGTCGAATTTTTCACCTGTCTGGTCTTCAATAAACTTTATAAGTGACTTAATTTCTTCAACTGCGTATTCCTGAACGTCATCGCCGTCATATCGAAGAGGTACACCGAAGCAGTGTGTAGGAAGACCCAGTCTTCTGTCAAGGAAGGACGAATTCATAATTGAACCGTCGCAGGGCATATTTGTGCCAACCATGCAGCAGCCCATTTTCGGGTAATCGTCTTCAATTGCAACGCCTGCCTCAGCTGAGGGAAGAGGACAAACGTCTGCAGGTACGCCGAAGCTTTCCGTAACCTCAAGGTAAGGAGGTGTAATCTGCTGGTCAACCATTGAAGAAAGGAAGATAGGTAGAGTCTGAAGAGGCATCGGAATAAGATTGGGGAAGCCTGTAAAGACCTCGTTAGGTACAATCTCGTCCATAAGCACAATTCTCTTTGAAAGCTTGTTACCCGGATTTATTTTTTCATCAGCACGAAGAGAAATATTGATAAGGTGGGTTGTGTGCTTTACAATCATATTGTAATGAAGGTGTGCCATACGAAGCTGAGGTCCTCTGAGGCCTGCAACGTGTCTGTCAATAAAGGACGGAGCTGAAAGATATGAGGACATCCAACGGTAACGCCATATACCCTTTACGGTGGATACGGGAGCCTTGAGAACCATTTTAATCATATCTTTCCACGTTACGAGCCAACGGTAGTAGTCGTACATGGTATCCTTGAAGCCACGCCACTCTCTGTGCTTGAGTATGGCGGTATGCTCTTTATAAAGCTTGCCGTAATTATCCATTTTCTTTCTCCTTCCTTTCCTTTTGAATTTTCTTGATTTCAAGGCTTTCAACAAAAGCCTGAACTCGTGTGCGAAGCTGACCTGAAGCTGAAGCAGTGTACTGACGGTCAACGGCTGCAGTGGGTACACCGTAATCGTTGGTCATAACGTAAGAGGCAAGAGCTCTTTCGTAGCCCCAGTATTCGCAGAACTTAAGCTGCTCATACATAACACCGTCTGCGTGGTACTCGTCAACAAGCTGCTTCACGTAGTCACGTCTTTCCTGAACCTTTTCGTGGCTCATATATCTGGGACACTGACTTGTTTTAAGATAGTGAAGACAAATCTGTGTAAGAACATCTTCACCCTCGTTAATAATTATTTCCTGTCTTCCGGGAAGAGCACCGAAGCAGTATCTGTCGGCAACAACCAGAGCACCGCTGTCCTCAATAAGTGAGGTGAAGTCGGGGTCGTCCATTTCTGAGCCTACAACAACGATTTTTGCTCTGTAGTTTTTCTTTGCGTCAGGCTCTCTTGTTTTAAGCTCCTCAGCAGTTTCACGGAGCATGGGGAGAATGAGAGCTTTGGGGCAGCAGTATGTAATAAGGTTAAGAATGTGATATTCGTAACCGGTGATGCGGGGGTTGTCCTCCTTGCGGTAGTTTCCGATTTCTGTCATAATACGGCAGACCTCGTTGTGTTCCTCCACAGCCTTTAAAAGCGCCTCGTCAGAGGTATCAACGCCGTAAACCTCGCTGAGCTTATCTAAAATCTTGAGCCTTGTCTGAGTTACATAGTGCTTTACTGTATGAGGCTCAAGCTTGAAGGGCATATCAAGGAAGGTTACAAAGAACTTGCTTTCAGGCACTAAGCTGAGAAGCTCAAAATGCTCTGCTGTTCTGTTCATTTCTGAACAGGTTTCCGAAGCAAGAAGAGCACCGAGGAAGTTGTAACCGCCTTCGATTCCACGTTCGAGAATAGCCTTTGAGTAACCGCAAAGGAAGTTGCTCATATAGTAGGTAGCAATGTCCATAGACCCTGTTCTGGGGGCACGCAGTCTTACTGAAAAGCAGTTTCCGCAGTTTAAAAGAACCTCGGGAATATGGTAGCAGGTATAACCCAGAGGGATACCGCCGTCGTTTTTCGCTTTTTGAACAAGCTCGTTATTTGCGTCCTGCAAAAGCTTTTCAAATTCGTAAAGATGTTTTAAATCTTTCATATCCGTCTCCTTATAATATCTGAAGCTCCTCAAGAGCCTTTCTTACACCCTCAACCACATTCGAATCATCGGGAAGCTTTGTAATGTTCTTACCCTCGATATCAAAAATGGCAAGATTCTTATCGTTTTCAATATATGACAAAACGGGAATACCGTTTGTGTTTATGTGCTCAATAACGCTTTCGTCGGGAATTCTGTTGACAATTGCACCGATTTTTTTGTACATAACAAGCTCGTCAGCTACGCTTTTAATGGTGGAGATAACCTGAGTACCTTTTTTGCTTGCATCAGTGATAAGAAGAAGGTGAGTTACCTTTTCCATAACTCTGCGGTTAATCTGCTCAACGCCTGCCTCACCGTCAATTACAACGTAGTCGAAATCTGCTGAAAGAAGGCTGATAACCTCTTTTAAGTAGGCGTTGATTTTGCAGTAGCAGCCTGCACTTTCAGGTCTGCCCACGGCGATAAAAGCAAAGCCGTCAGTTTCAACGAGAGCGTCAAAAATTTTATATCTTGCATCGCCGAGAAGCTCAATTGCCGCCTTTGTGTTTCCGTCCTCTACGGTTGCAACGATTTCTTTTCTGATGTCATCAATGGTTGTGGTTGCCTCAATACCGAGAGCAGTTGAAAGACCAACGGCAGGGTCGGCATCAATAGCAAGGATTTTTTTGTCGGGATAAGCTTCAACGAGAAGCTTTACAATTGCGGCGGAAATAGAGGTTTTTCCGACTCCGCCCTTACCCGAAAGGGCGATAATTGTAGCGTTGTTTTCCATAAGCTTTTTTCCTCCTGTTTTGCTGTATTTTATTATACCAAAGAATTTACTGGTTTTCAACAGAAAGACAGTAAAGTAATGGATAACTGGCAGGATTTCGGAAAGTACGTAATATGGTACGGAAGAATGGGCTGGTCATCGTACAAAGATGATATTACAGAGGAATAGAATTTCAGAAAGGAGAAGAAACAAATGAAAAAGAATTTTTATCTTGTACAGATAGGCGTGTCATATTCTTCTCCTTGCTTTCTGCCTTATTCTGTGGGCTGTATTGCTGCGTATATAAAAAAGGACAAAGAAATAACAGATCACTTTGAAATTCCTGATATTGTTGTTATGAGGGAAAAAATTGAGGACGTTATAAAACGTTTCAGAAATCCCCATTATGTTGCCTTTTCATGCTATACATGGAATATGGAATACAATAAAGTCCTTGCAAAAAAACTGAAAGAGCTTTACCCACAAGTGAAGATTATTTTCGGCGGACACAGTGTGCCTTCAGGAAGCTCATTTCTCGATGAGCTTGACTTTGTTGACTACCTTATGCACAATGAGGGCGAGGAGACAACAGCTGAGTTTCTGAAAGCTATAATAAAGGGTGGGGAACTTTCAGAGGTGCCGAATCTTTCCTACAGAACGGCTGATGGCAACGTAACAACAAAGGATTATCACCCCCTGCGATATTTCAGCTTATCCTTCTCCTTATACTGAGGGAATTTTTGATAATATCATGAAAGAAAATCCCGGTATAGAGTTTCACGCAACACTCGAAACAAACCGCGGCTGTCCTTACGGCTGTGCATACTGTGAGTGGTGCTATACCAAAAAGCTGCGACTGTTTCCCATGGAAAAAATCAAAGCTGAAATTGAATGGATTGCAAAAAATAAAATCCGCTACTGCTACTGTGCAGACGCAAATTTCGGTATAGTTGAAAGAGACGTTGAAATTGCCGAATACGTTGTTTCTCAGAAAAAGAAGTACGGCTATCCCGACGTTTTCAAGCCATGCTATGCAAAAGAAAGTGACGACACCGTATTTAAGGCAGGCTATATTTTAAACAAAAACCATATTGATAAGGGAGTAACCCTTGCGTATCAGTCGCTGAATCCCGAAACTCTTAAGAATATCGGAAGAAAGAATCTTACCCTTGAACATTTTTCTTCTCTTGATTCAAGATACACAGAAGCAGGTATACCCACCTATACAGAGCTTATTTTGGGCCTTCCCGGTGAAACCTACGACAGCTTCTGCAAGGGTATGTGCAGACTTCTTGAATCGGGACAGAATAACTCCATGACGGTTTACGAATGTCAGGTTTATTCCAATACCCTGATGGGTCAGAGTGAATACTGTGAAAAGCACGGAATAAAAACCTCAAGAATCCCCTTGCTGGGAATACATTATAACCCTGAATTCAACGGTGTGCCCGAATACTTTGATATAATAACCGAAACGGCAAGTATGCCCAAGGCTGACTGGGTAAAGGCATGTATGTTTTCAATAATCCTGCAGACCTTCCACCATTTAGGTCTTATCAGATGCTTTGCGTCATATCTGAATAAAGAAAAGAACGTATCTTATTACGACTTTTATAACGCACTTTTTGATTATATCTATACTGAAAGTAAGGGCTTTCTTAACTCTTTCTTCAAAGACCTCTACAGAAGAAAAGCTGACACCGAAAAAGCCGACTGGACATACAAAAGAGACGTTTTCGGTACAACGGGCTGGTACTTTGAAGAGGGTGCTTTCCTTGAAATGGTTTATCACGAGAACGACCTTTGGAGAGAGATAGAACCGTTTTTAAGAAAATTCGACATAGAAGAGGAGCTTTTTGAGGAGCTTTTCAGATATCAGAAAGCAATTGTACGTATGCCTGAAGTCAAAGAAGTGACTGTTTGTTCAGAGTATAATTTTTACCCGTATTTTGCAGCACTCGACGAAAATATTCCTGCAGAGCTTAAGAAAATCAAAAGCACTCTCAATGTCAGACTCCGGAAAGATGTTTCAACCTGGAGCGATTATGCCCGTGAAATAATCTGGTTCGGAAAAAGATACAACGCAACGCTTATTGTGAATCCAAGAGAAATCATTACCTATTCGGAGGGGTAAGTATGCAAAAAATACTTCTCATACAGCCACCGCAGTGGTATCCCGTATCTCCATATCTTGCTGTCCCTCTTCTTGTGGGGCAGCTTAAAAAAGCAGGCTTTAACGTAAAAGCCTGCGACCTTAATATACGCTTTTATAACAGCATACTCACAAAAAAGCATACTTCAGAGTGTCACGAAAAAGCGAAAAAGCTCCTTTCTGAGCTTGAAAACGTATACGCTGAAAGAGACGTTGAAGAGCTTAAAAAAAGCGACACTTACACCGAAAAAACAGGGTTTCTCAAGTATCAGACAATTAAGAAATTTTACGAGCTGCACGAAAGTGAAGTTGCAGATATAATTGAGAACATTGAAAAAGCTGTAGCTGTTACAAAAACTGCAGAGGATTTCTATGTACCCGAAAAGCTCGCTGAGGCAAAGCACTTAATAAAGCTCGCTCTTCGTCTTGTTTCACTTCCCTTTGCGCCCAATGAAATTGACTTTGACAACTATTATTTCAACCCTGCTGTAAATCTTGATTGGTGCAACGTTGAAAAGCAGGTTCAGGACAGAAGCATCAATATGTTTTATGACTATTTTGATGCATTCACCTCTGAGATAAAATCTGAAAACTACAGCATTATTTCTCTTTCAATGACAGACCTCAGCCAGCTGATTTCTGTTTTCACACTGGCTCAGATGCTGAAGAAAAAAACAGATGCAAAAATTATTGTAGGCGGAAATTACTCCACTCAGATATACGATGAAATAATTAAGCACGCCGATATTTTCGACGGTTACATTGATTATCTTGTAATCGGAGACGGTGAAACTGCACTTACAAAGCTGTGCGGATATCTCAGCGGCAATTGTTCATTAAAGGACGTGCCGAATATAATTTACAAGGATAAAAGCGGCGACATAATATCCACAGGCTTTTCCTGTGAAAAAATCAATATGGACAGCCTTGCTTATCCTGATTTCAGTGACTATGACTTTAAGGATTACTTCTCTCCTGACCCCACCTTCCCGATACAGCTTTCCAAGGGCTGCTACTGGGGCAAATGCAGCTTTTGCGATTACCCCTACGGTCAACAGGGATACAGCCCGAAGCATATAGAGAGAATAATTGACGAAATCAGATACTTCAAGGAAAACTACAACGCTACAAAATTTATGTTTGTTGATGAAGCTGTTCCGCCGAAGTTTTACAACGCTCTTGCTCTTGCAATAATAAAAGAAGGTCTTAAAATCAACTTCTATTCCTTTGCACGACTTGAAACTGATTACACACCTCAGGTGCTTAAAAATCTTTACGATGCAGGTGCAAGGCTTTTCCTATGGGGCTACGAATGCCATTCCGAAAGAATAATGAAGCTTATGAATAAAGGAATAGACGTTCAAAAACGACTGGATATTCTGAAAGATTCACGCAAAGCAGGAATCTGGAACAACGGTCTTTTTATGTTCGGTTATCCTACGGAAACTCTGGAGGAGACAAAGGAAACCATGAGAATTATCAGGGAAAACCGCGAGGTTATTCCAAGCTGTACCCTTTCCAACTTCTCTTTGAAAAAGAATTCCCGTCTTGTCGAAGCTGTCGGTGATAACGGCGTTGAGGGCTATACCTCAGGCGGTGAATTTTACATAGTGTACAAAGATATAATTGACGGTATTTCCCAGGCAGACAGACGGAAATTAAGGCGTGATTTTCAGTTTGATTTTCTCAATGAAAACGCAAATTCTCTTTGGGCAGTTGTATTTTCCGATTTTGACCATCTGCTTTTGTATCTGTCAAAATACGGTTGCGATTATGTCAGCTCGTACCGCTCAGAAAAAAGAATCTGTCCCGAATTCAGGTAAGTGAAAATGAAATTTACTTCAGTGACAATTATTGTCGGAACAACAAATGAAAAAGAGTCTTTAATCTGCACTGTTGACACAATTATGAACAGCTGCAGCAGTGAAGATATTGATAAAATACTTCTTGTCAAATCAAAGGACGCTTCCGAAAACTGCAATTTTGCAATTGGTTTATTAGAGCAAAAATACCCGGGAAAGGTGTTCGGCCTTGAACAGACAAGACCCTTTGTGGGGGGTGCTATAAGAGACGGCTTTGATGCAGCCTCGTCCTCTCATATTATGCTTTTACCCTCTGATTTAGGGGTTGACCTCAGGTGCGTACCTTTGATGATTGAAAAGGTAAAGGAAAAACCCTCAGTTATTTCAAAAACCTCAAGATGGCTTCAGAAGGGCAGCTTTCACAACTATAACGACACAAGAAGACTGTTCAACAAGGCGGCGCAGATATTTTTGCGTGTGCTGTTCGGCATCGGACTTACTGATTTTACAAGTCCCGTGCAGACTGCACCGTCTGAAGCTTATGAAAAATCCAACTGGAAGGAGCTTAATTTTCCCTTTCTTCTCGAAATGGTGCTTGTTCCTTTACGGCTGGGATATGCTTTCGAAGAGATTCCTGTTCAGTGCTTTGAAAGAAAGGAAGGCTTTTCAAGAAACTCCGTTAAGCAGACAGCTTTATACCTCAGAACTGCTCTGAGGGTCAGATTTACACCAAAATCCAAACTAGTTAAGGAGCAGAAAAAATGAAATTTCTTTTTGCAACTGTGCCTCAGTGGTACCCCATAAGCCCTTATCTTGCAGGCGCACTGCTTGTGGGACAATTGAAAAAGGCAGGCTTTGAGGCAGAGACTTTTGATTTTAATATAGAGTTTTTCAACGATATTCTGACCTCAGAAAACGTAAAGAACAGCCTTGTAACTGCAAGAGCAATTCTCAGTGACGGTTCGGACTTTGTGTATGATGAAAAAGCTGACAGCGACATAAACAGAAAGAGAAAAACCACTGCCGAAATCAGAAAGAACATCATAAAAGAATATCTTCAGAACGACAACGGCAACGCAGAAAAAATTGCCGATGAGCTTGATGAAGCAATCAGAGTCTACAAAACAAAAGAGCTTTTCTACAATCCCGAAAAGCTTTACAGAGCTAAAGACGTTATCACTACAGCACTTGATATAATTTCGTTACCTTTCGTTCCGTCAAGAATTATGCTTGACAATTTTATCGCAAATCCCGTATTTACATACGATTTCAAAGATGTTGATTATCAGTGTAAGCACAGCGATTCAAATATGTTCCTTTCATACTTTGAAAGCAAATTAAAAGATATGGATTTTTCTCAGTACGGTATGATCGGTTTATCCGTAACGGACCTGAGTCAGCTTATTCCCGGACTCACTCTGGCGAGACTTCTGAAAAAATACACCACAGCGAAAATTGCCATAGGCGGAAACTATATCCACAAAATTGAGGACGATCTGAAAAAGATTCCTCAGATTTTCGAAGAGTACTGCGATTATCTGTCTGTTGGTGACGGAGAGACAGCTGTGGTTGAGCTGGCTGAGTTTGTAGCAGGAAAAAGAAAAGCCCACGAGGTTCACTCACTTATATACCGTGATGAGAATCTTATTGTGCATACAAATGAAAGAGCGCCGTGTCTTAAACTTGATGAGGTTGCTTTCCCCGATTTTGACTCTTACGATTTTTCAAAATACTTCTCTCCCGAAACGGTAATTCCCGTTCAGCTTGGTAAAGGCTGCTACTGGGGTAAATGCACCTTCTGCGACTTTTACACAGGTCAGCAGAAATTTGATATGAAAAGCGTTATCCGTGCAGTTGATGAGGTTCAGTACCTTTCTGAAAAGTATAACACAAAGTTGTTCAACTTCGTTGATGAAGCAGTTCCGCCTAAGTTTTATAATGAGTTTGCCAACGAGGTGAAACGCAGAAATCTTGAAATTTACTACTATTCCTTTGCAAGACTTGAAAAAGCCTTCACCCCTGAGATTCTCAGAAATCTTTATGAATCAGGTGCACGTTTCTTTATGTGGGGATATGAGGCTGAATCCGAAAGGGTTATGAAGCTCATAAATAAGGGAATTGACTTAGCTTACAGAAAGAAAATCCTTAAGGATTCACGCGATGCAGGACTGTGGAACCTTTGCACATTTCTTCTCGGCTATCCCACTGAAACAGCGGAAGAACTGCAGTCCACGATTGATATGATTTACAATCACGAGCTTGTAAACACCTGCACACCGTCCAACTTTGCTCTTAAGAAGAATTCTATCCTCAAAGACAACACCGATTCCGTCGGCATAACTGACTTTACGGAAAACGGAGAGCTTCACATTTCCTATAAATATCAGTCTCTCACACAGACAATGGAAGAGGTCAAATCAAGACGAAACGCTTTTGAAAAGAAGTATCTTGAGGATACCAGAAACCGTTTGTTTGCCCATTCCTTTACTGAAAGCGATTCCATTCTCATGTATCTCGTGAAATACGGCAGAGATTACGTAAGAGATTACAGGTTAGAGTATAAAAGAAAAATATAACAGTAAAAAAAGTACCGGACTTCAAAAATCCGGTACTTTTATGTTATCTTAATTGATATTTTTTCTTTACGGCAGGGAAGAAATGGGAATAGTAAAATACCTTCAGAAATTCAATACCTGCAACGGCTGTTGAAAAGATGAAACTGACAAGGTCACCTGTCTTTACCGATTTTAAAGCGTCAGTAATTACCTTCTTTGCAAAGCCGAATTTTTCCGTTCCGGGAACATCGGTAGCGGTAAAGCTTCTCCACATATAGTAAGCCCTGACTACCTTTATATCCACGTCGGGAATCTGGCTGTAGTTGTATTCCATTTTATCAAGTGGATTCCTTTTGCCGAATTCCTCGAGAGTTGCAACCTCTTTGTATTTTCCACTTGCGACCAAATCTTTGTAGATTTCTGAGCCGGGAATAAGTGCAAGATAGTTCATATTTATAAGACTTGTGTCAAGCTGCTTTATAAGGTTAACTGTCATTTTTAAATCATCGCAGGTTTCATCGGGAAATCCGGCAATAAAAGACCCGATGCACGCGATGTTGGATTTTTTGCAGTTTTTGAATGTGCTTGCAATTTTATCAAAATCAATTCGTTTATTAATAGATTTAAGTATACGGGGAGAACCGCTTTCTATACCGAAGAATATCCAGCGGCATCCTGAATTGTACATATACTCAAAGTCTTCCTTATCGAAAATGCCTATACGGGTCTGACAGCCCCACACAAAATCAAGGTTAAGACCTTTGAGACTGTCGCATATTTCGTGCATTTCTTCACGATTTCTGCACCACATTTCGTCGGCAAAATATACGCCATCCATACCGTGGTTTTCAACAAGAAATCTTATTTCTTCGAGTAACATGCTTAAAGGTCTTTTTCTGTATGTGCTTTTGTGAAAATCTTTGTTGTAGCAAAACGTGCAACTAAAGGGACACCCTTTAGCCGAATACAGGTAAAGCATCTTTTGGCAACCATAGGAAGATTGATAATATTTGGGAACATCGATAAGATCCCAATTTATGGGCGGCAGCTTCGAAAGGTCAACAAAAGGTCTCGAAGGAGTGTATACCACTTCGCCCTTGGAGTTTTTAAAGGCTAGACCTGGGATAGTGTCCAAACTGATAGATTTACTGTCATAACAGCGGGCGAGGTCCAACCAGGTTTCTTCGCCTTCACCTAAAGAAACTGCGTCGATATATTTGTTGTTTAATGTCAAGTCTATAAGTTCGGTGGGGATAGGGCCGCCTACAATGACAGGTATACTTTTTTGTTTAAGCTTCTTTGCTAAAAAAAGCGCATCATTTATCAGACGATAAGAAAATATAGAAATCCCCGCAACCTGAGGCTTAAATTAATCAAGCACTTGTTCAATTGATGATTTGTTAACTGTTCTATCGTATAATTTCACAGTGATTCCTAGACTTTCAAGGTAAGAAGCAATAGAGAAAATGCCCAGAGGGAGCGATATGGCTCTTGTATAGTGTTCCGGAGCAGGATTTATAAGTAAAATTCTCATATTTTAAACCTCCGCAGTCATTGTATCAATTTCATCAAGGTAAATATTTCTGCTGTCTTTTAGGTCAGTTTACAAGGAACTACACGCAGACCGTGAAACGGGCTG
>JBGVGM010000172.1:0-32881 GCA_045121655.1 Acutalibacteraceae bacterium
CTCTTTTTATCCTTTAAAAGAGGATGCTTTGACTGGATACTTTCTCTGCTTTCCTTAAGCCTTTCCTCGTTGATTATAAGGTCAGTTCTGGGATTTCCGAGAGCCTTTACAACATCCATTTCAACACCGAAGGCGTGAGAATAAAACTGTCTTACATACTCGGAGGAAACACACACATCGGTATACTGTGAATGCGCCTTATATTCGTCAATTCTGGAATCCTTGTCAGGAGAGTCAAGACCAAAACGTCTTAAAGCACCGCCCGCATACCAGAGCTGAATTACCTTCTGATTATCTCTGAGTCTAACCTTTTTAAGAAGATTGATATAATCGTCGGTAATGATAACTTTGCTCGTTAAAATATATCGTCTGATTTTTGCCGTATCTTTAAAGCTGTGAGGATACCTTTTTGCAAAAAGCACCTTGTCTCCCTTAAAGTCGTTGTATACGCAGGCGAGATTTTCAAGAGGAGTTTTATCTGATCTTGTAGTGTAGAAAAAGGCTCTGCTTTGAAGCTTTTTATTTGAATAAAATACAGTCAGAAGTGCACCCAGCCAATTAATAATAATCTTTCGGGTTCGTCTCAACATCTTTGTGACGCCTTTTGTAACCTTATTGACTTTGAATTTTACAAAATAAATACGTTTGTACTTTGTAAACACCTTTCTGCTTTCACGGAACATGGAGCTTTGCATATTTTTTACGTATTCAATAGCCTGCTCCTCAGTGTAAGGCAGATATGAGCCTCTGTGAGAAATCTTTTTGAATCTTGAATGCAGATAAAGGTTGTACATATCCGAAGCAGGATTATCCGTAAAATTAAAATGGATACCCTTAAGATGCTCTTTTCTGAAAAGCTTGTTTGAAAAGAACAAGTCAAGCACAAAAAACTTTTCTTCAGCTACTCTTGTCTGGTCGGGGTCGTTTTCAAAAAACAGAGAAGAGAAAATGTACTCCTCTGTGGTTTTTCCGTCAAAGCGTGTAAGGGGTGAGGTTGAAAAACCGTACTTGTCTTTGCCCTCAAAAGCGCAGTAATGACGCATTAAGATTTTCGGATTAAGCCTTGCAAAACCGTCCTGGAACATAATGTAGTCCGTTCGGCTGTTTAAAAGCACACTGTCCTTAAAATCGCCTAATGATTCAGCTTCAAGGAAGGTTACGTTTTCGCAGTTTTTCCACTTTTCAGGAAAAATGTCGTAGAGCCTTGAATCAACGAAAAGCTCAAAGGACGGCATTGTCTGATTGAAGATTGAGTCAATCTGAATGCTGAGTCTTTCTTTTCTGTGGTCAAGATCCTTTACACCCATGCCCACACCGACGGTAACCTTTGGATTTTCAGCCATTTCTTTACGGCTGTCAATAAGCTTTTCACCGTAGAAAATGTCCTTATTCTTCTTTCTTACAGCCTTCTTGCCTGACTTTGAAAGCATTGAATAAAGCTTCATTATTATGCCGGCATACTTTTTGATTTCTTCGTCGGAAAGGCTCCAGAAATGACGGTAATAGGAGTACAAAAGAACTGTAATTTCCTTGTGGTAAACCTGGTCTATATAGCAGGTGGAAAGCTTTTTAAGCTCCTTACGGTCAAAATCCGTTGTGCTTTCTTCTGTTGCTTTCTTGAAAGCAAGCTCTGCACGTTCAATTATAAACTCATAAGCACCAATATAATGCTCAATCACGAATTCGCTTACTCCCTCATCTGAAACAGGAATAACGTAAATTACAGCTCCCTTTGACGATGAAACAATTACGTCGCTGCAAAAGGCAAAGGGAATTGAAAAAGCAGCCTCTCTTGCCTTACCGTATCTGTTGAAGGAAAGCCCGATTTCTTTGATTTTGCTTCTGAGAAAAAGCTTATTTGTAACGGCAGGGTTCCAGATAAGGTCGGTGTCAAATTTGTCGGTTTTTCTTCTGTGTGAAAGAATATCCGAAGAGGTAAATTCGTGCTTTCCGTAAACGTCCGAGCTTGCCATGGGAGCAAGGCACAAATCGGCGTTTTCCTTTTCGGCACACTCGTACATTCCCTCAATAACCTTCTTTGTAAAAATTACACTTGGGTCACCGAAGGCAACGTATTTACCTTTCGCTTCTTCGATACCTCTGTTTCTTGCAAAGGATATACTTGTTGTGTCTGTTTTTATGTAACGGAATCTGCTGTCAGAGCAGTATTCCTTCATAATCTCAGCAGTTGAGTCCACCGAAGAAGCATCAATCAGAAGTACTTCTATATCCTTAAGGCTCTGATTTTTAATTGAATCCAACGAATTCTTGATGTTATTTTCAGCGTTGCAGGCTGCAACGATAACTGAAACTTTTACACTCAATTTTTTCAGCTCCTTCCGGTTTTATTCTGTAACTACAGACACTGCGTGAAGAAACTGACTGTCCTCACTGAGCTTTGTGCCCTTAGTGTCCGATTCGTAAACATAGTCGGGTGCAATACCCTCAATTTCATAGCTTTCGCCTTTATATGGCTGCACCTTACCGACGGTTAAAAGTACAGCACCGCCTCCTGAAAGCTCAAAAACTTCCTTTAGGCTTACGTCCCCTGCAGTATTGGAATCCGAGAAAACCACTGCTTTTGAAAAGTCGCGCATAGCAGAAATGAAAAACTCTGCGGCGCCCTTTGTTTTCGACGAAGCAAGAATGGCAACGGGGATATTGATTTCTCCCGGCGTTGTGGAGGCTGTTCTGATAAGCTCTCCTTTTTCATTTGCTGCCTTGAATGTATAATTGTCGCTGTCATTCATGGGTACAAAAACATCAAGACAGCTGAGCATATAGTCATAGTTTGTGCTTTCATTTTCACGCAGATCTATAACTATTGCTTTCATACCTGAAGATACGAATTTTTCAGCCTGAGCCTTTGTATCCTCAGCTGTTTTTGAAAAGAAGTCGGTTATTCTGAGATAACCTACGCTTTCGTAAACCTGAGAATCAACCGAAGGCACCTCATAACCCTTCATAACGGTGACGCTTCTTTCAGTTTTATCTCTTTTGTAGATAATATTCACACTGCTGATAGTGTCGCCCGTAAGCTTTTTTGAGTTTTCGGCAAAGTTACTCTTATTAAGTCTTATGCCGTCGAAGGCTACAATAATGTCTCCCTCTCTAAGTCCCGCTTTTTTTGCAGGTGAATCGGGATACACCTTAACAATTTTCAGTGTGTTTTTTACTCTTTCGGTGTCAGCTCCGACACCCGACATATTGCCGTTTTTTTCAGAGAGATATTCCTTATATTCGCTTTCAGTCATATATCTGTCGCCTGAGTTTCCGAGGGAAGCTATATAGCCCTCACCAAGCGCTGAAAGCAGATTTTCAGTGTCATCTTTACCGTAATAATGCTCGTCAATAATATCCTGAAGCTCATCGAGAAGAGCGTAACGCTGAGATTTTTCTGGGAGGTTTTTGAGAATACTGTTATATGACGTTTTGAGTGCACTCATAGTTATGGCAGACGAAATTGCAACTGCAATTGCAATAAGTCCTATAACTGTACCCAAAGAAAGCTTTTTGTTCATAAGCTTTTCCTCCCCTCTTTTAAACTAGTTTTATCCGTTAGGGTTCTTTACATACTTCAGCGGATCCTGTTTTTCGCCGTAGTATCTGATTTCGAAGTGAAGGTGAGCACCTCGGGAGTTACCCGTGTTACCTACCCTGCCTATCATCTGACCCTTCTGCACTGTGTCGCCAACGTTTACATAACGAACTGACATATGGGCATAAAGGCTGGAATATCCGCCACCATGGTCGATAAGCACATAAATTCCGTAGCCGCTGTCGCTTGTTACGGCAGTGATTACAGTACCGCCTCTTGTAGCATAAACGGGCGCACCGTGAAGCTTACCGCTGCCGCCTGCAATATCAATACCCCCGTGAAAGCTCCAGCCTGAAACGCTTGCGTCTCTGTTACCGAAGGGGCTGCTTATATAGCACCATCTTGTGCCCAGAGGCCATGCCCAGCTGTCGCCTGAGTTGAATGAGCCGTTGGCATCGGGCTGAGTTGTGGGGTTTGCGTTCTGTGCAGGAAGTGTGGGCTTTGTCACGCCGCTGTTTGAGGTCGCGTAGTATTCACTGAGAATCTTGTTGATTTCCTCGTCAGCAGCTTTTTTCTCTGCCTCAAGGTTGCTGATATAGTTCTGATATACCTTACCTGACTGACTGAGAGATTTAAGCACATCTTCAACGTCAGACTGCTGTTTTTCAAGACGTGCAAGAACCTTTTCCTGCTCGTCCATTTTTGCCTGATAGTCGCTCTGCTTTTCTTTTTTAGCTTTGCGGCTTAAAGAAATTTCTTCTTTTTTTTCTTTGAGCTCTTTCTTGTCTTTTTCTAAAAGCGACTTTGTTTTTTCAAGAGTTTCTGCATTTTCCTTGAATTCGGTTATAACCTTTTTTTCGCTTTCAGAAATGCGTTTCATCATTTCAAGCCTTGTAAGAAAGCTTGCGAGTGAATCGGCACCCATAAGGATTTTTAAAGGTGATTCTGTTCCGTTTACGTAGTTTGAACGAAGCTTTTCAGCAAGTGAATCTGCCTTTTCGTTGATATCTTTTTGGAGCTCTTCAATTTGACTTTCTGCTTTTTTTATCTGCTTGTTGGTCTGTTTTATTTCCTTTGACAGCTGATTTATTTCTGCAGTAAAGTTTGTGATTTCTGTTTCAACAGTATTCATCTGAGTCTGGATATTGCTGACCTTTGACTTAAGTGCTTTAATCTGGTCTTCCAAAGTATCAAGATATTCCTGCTGAGCTTCTTTTTTATCTTTTATCTCATTGAGTTTTTTCTGATTTTCTTTGATTTCGGCATCGATTTCATCGCTTTTCTGTTCAAGCTCCTGCTGTGTCAGTGCGTTTGCTACATTTCCGTCAGCCGAATATAGAACTGCGGAAAAAAGCAGCACAAAACAAAGCATTATTGCCGTAATACGTTTCATCAAATACCTCCTTGCTGATTTATTCAATAGCTTTATAAAAGCCCATAGAGGGATAGAAAATCTACCCCTCTCATGTAAATTTTGTTATTTACGGTTTCTTTACGTAGTTCATAGGATTCTTCTTTTCACCGTAGTATCTGATTTCAAAATGGAGATGCGGACCTGTTGAGTTGCCGGTTGAGCCGACTCTGCCTATCATCTGTCCCTTTGAAACTGAATCGCCTGAATTTACGTAACGTGCAGACATATGAGCATAAAGGCTTGAATATCCGTCACCGTGGTCAATAAGAACATAAATTCCGTAGCCGGAGTTACTTGTAACTGCAGTGATTACCTTACCTGCTCTTGTTGCGTATACGGGTTTACCGTGGATTCCGCCGCCGGTTATATCAGTACCGCCATGGAAGCCCCAACCGGAAATGCCGGGATTTCTGTAGCCGTAATGGCTGCTGATGTAGCAGGATGCACTGCCTAAAGGCCATGACCAGGTCGCGTTTGTGTTATAATTACCGCCTGCAGAACCTGATGAACCTGAAGTAGGCTTATTTGAAGTTGCATAGTACTCCTTGAGAATACGGTCAATTTCAGCGTCGGCTGCAGCCTTTTCCTTGTTAAGCTTAGCAATATAGTTTTCGTAAACTGCACTTGACTTGTCAAGCTCTGCTACATAAGCATCAATTGCACCGTACTGCTTTTCAAGCTGCGAAACCGTTCTCTTATATTCGCTTTCCTTCTTTTTAAGCTCGGTTCTTTTTACAACAAGGTCGTCCTTGCTTTCCTGACGTGTTTCTATTTTTTCAGCAAGAGCGTTCTTGTCGTCAATAAGCTGCTTTCTTGTTTCCTTGAGTGTAACAACCGTATCTCTGAAATCTTCAATATCCTTCTTGTCTTTTTCAGAGGTACGCTTCATCATTTCAAGTCTTGTAAGAAAGCTTGCAAGTGAATCGGAGCCCATAAGAATCTGAAGAGTTGATTCGCTTCCCTTCATATAAGAAGCACGCAGCTTCTGTGCCATGCGGTCGCTTGTGTTTTCAATGGTTTCTTCCATTGCAACGATGTCGTCTTCAGCCTTATTAATCTGCTTTTTTGTTTGTCTGATTTCTTTTGTGAGCTGATTTATCTGCTTGTCAAGCTTTGCGATTTCGCCGTCAATTGTGCTTACCTGCACCTGCAGATTAGTTGCCTTTTCTTCAACGGTGTCAATCTGATTCTCAAGGGTTTCAAGGTATTCCTGCTGGGATTCCTTTTTATCCTTGAGCTCATTAAGCTTATCTTTGTTTGCAGCAATCTGCCCATTAATCTGTTCAATCTGTTGTTCAAGCTCAGCCTTTGTTGCAGCAGAGACTTCAGTTTCAGGCAATGCTATAAATAAAAGTGTAAAGAGCATTACAAAGCTGAGAACAAAAGATGTTATTCTTTTAATATTCATGTTACCTCCAAACGGTTTCAGGTTAAGCCCTCCATGAAACCTGTTATCAGATGTCACTGGCTTCGCTGCCTTCCTTTTTAAGGTACTTTCTGATGGAGAATACACTGCCCATTGAACTTATGAGCACACCTGAAAGAAGGTATGTTGCAATAAGAAGAGGCAGATGGTCTGTAATTGAAATAGCTGTGCTTCCGAAAAGCTCGAGAAGTGAGCTGAGTGATTCGCCTTCAAACTGCTGGAACAGAATAGTAAGTCCCAACGAAATAAGGCCGGAAATGAAACCGATGATTACACCCTCAATCATAAAGGGCCAACAGATAAATGTGTTGGTTGCACCAACGGATTTCATAACCTGGATATCAATTTTTCTTGAAACCATAGTAATTCTGATAGTGTTTGAAATGATGAACATTGAAACGAAAGCAAGAACAATTACAACGATCATACAAATTGCCGTTACAGATTTCTGAATAACCGAAATCTGATTTACAAGCTCCTGACTTTCTCTTACGGATTCAACGTTTGCCACAGACTGAATCTGCTGAAGGGTTATTGAAAACTCTTCAAGATTGCTTACGGAGATTCTGTAGGAATGAGGAAGCGGATTTTTGATTATATCGTTAAAAAGATCCTGCTCAACACCGAATTCCTCAAGCTGTTCAGCATATCCCTCTTCCTTTGATACGAAATCGGCAACAAGAACATTGGGAATGCTCATAAGGTCTGTGCCGACCTTCTGTACTTCTTCGTCGGAAATTCCGTCTTTTACGAAAGCAACTACAACGTTCTGCTTTTCAACGTCCTTGACAAGAGTCTGAATGTTGAGAAGAATTACAACGGAAATGCCGATAAGAAGCAGACACGCTGTAAGAACACTGATTGAAGAAAAGGACATACTCTTGTTTGCAATCAGATTGTGAGCGCCCATTTTTGTAAGATAAATTGTGTTAAGTCCGCCGGAGGAGCGTTTGTTATTCTTTTTCTTAGCCATTTTATGCTTCCTCCTTTTCACTTGAATCTGCTTCAGGTGCTGAAGCGAAGGATACATCCTCGTTTCTCTTGGCTCTTGCCGGAATGTCGGAAACTATTTTTCCTTCTTCGATTGTAACTATTCTGTGGTCGAACTGATGAACAAGCTCAAGGTCGTGGGTAACAACAACCACTGTTGCACCAAGTGCATTAATCTTGTCAAAAAGACTCATAATATCATTTGAAAGCACGGGGTCAAGGTTACCTGTAGGCTCGTCGGCAATAATAATACTGGGGTTATTAACGAGTGCACGTGCAATTGCAACACGCTGTCTTTCACCCTGAGAAAGCTGATTTGGGAAGCAGTCAGCCTTTGCAGCAAGGTCAACAAGCTTCAGAACGTAGCGGACTCTTTTTACAATTTTCTTTTCACCGTGACCGATAACACGAAGTGCGAAAGCAACATTGTCGTAAACGGTCATTTTCGGGATAAGACGGAAGTCCTGGAAAACAATACCGAGTCTTCTTCTGAGATAAGGCAGTTCACGTCTTTTGATTGTGGTAAGGCTGTACTGACCAACCTTGACAATACCTGAATCTACCTTCTCCTGACCCATAATTACGTTGAGGAATGAGCTTTTACCTGCGCCTGAAGCACCAACGATAAAAACAAATTCACCGTCATCAATTCTTACGTTGACATCATCAAGAGCAATAGCTCCGTTTGTCTTGTATTTCATTGAAACATTTTTAAACTCTATCATTTTTTATTTCTCCAAAAGTTTTCGCAGAGTATTTTTATGCTCTGCGAAGTCAGGTGTATAATTCGATCAATACTTGATGGGCTTTGCGTCAAGGTACTTTTTAACCATAAGAGCTACTTTGAAAACGATGGCGTCATCAAATTCTCTCAGGTCAAGACCTGTGAGCTTCTTGATTTTTTCAAGTCTGTAAACGAGTGTATTTCTGTGGATGAAAAGCTTTCTTGAAGTTTCGGAAACGTTAAGGTTGTTTTCAAAGAACTTCTGAATTGTAAAGAGAGTTTCGTGATCAAGACCGACGATTGAGCCTTTTTTGAAAATCTCCTTGAGGAACATTTCGCAAAGTGTTGTGGGAAGCTGATAAATAAGTCTTGCAATACCGAGGTTTTCATAGGTTGCAATTGTCTTTTCGGTGTCAAATACCTTGCTTACTTCAAGAGCAATCTGTGACTCCTTGAAGGAACGGGGAAGCTCCTTGATTCCGGTTACAATTGTACCGATACCGATAATGCAGTTGATGTAAAATTCTGTGTGCAGTGAATCAACAATACTTCTCGCAAGCTTTTCAAGATCTTTTATGTCGTTACCGCTGCGAAGCTCCTTAACAAGTGCGATATCAGTTTCGTTGATATTGATAACGAAATCCTTATTCTTGTCCGGGAAGAGACTCTGAATTGATTCGCTTACTGAGCCCTCGGTTCTTTCAGCTGTTCTTATAAGAAGAACGCATCTTGAAACATCATTATTGAAGCCCAATTCTCTTGTCTTAAGGTAAATGTCACCCTGAAGGATATTGTCCAGAATTACATTTTTAATAAAGTTGCTTCTGTCAAACTTTACATCATAATACTGCTTGATACCGCCCAGCGAAACAGCGATAAGTCTCGCATAGTTTGCTGCATTTTCATCGTTACCGTCAACAAAAACAGCGCTGTCGGGGTGATTTTGCGCACCGATTGCAAGAAAAGTCTTGCCTGCAATAACCTTAACATCTAAGGAAGCAAGAACTTCTCTCATATCTACAAAATTTGATTCACCGATTTTACCGAGATCGCTGCAACAAACAACTACGCCACTGCCGTCCACAACACCGATAGTGCGGTCTATGGCATCTTTCATCTGATGAACAATTCCCTGAAACAATCTGTTAGACATATTAAATGTCCTCCCCAATTTATTTTTTGAATATTGGATATTTTGACTATTGTCACTTTAACCATTGTACACATTTTTTCGGTATTTTGCAATATAAAAGAGCAAAATTTTTAGATATTTTTTCAAAAAAGTTTTTAAAAGGACATTTTTTTTGACATCTTCAGCATTATTGACCCATTTTTTGGGGAGTTTTTCGTCAATTTTTACATTGTTGAAAATCACCATAAAAATCAATAAAACTGCAGTAAAGAGTTGCTTTATAAGGTTAAGCCGGAAATGATGTGCAGTTTGACGAAAGAATTGAAAACACTCATTTCTTTCTGTTGCATATTAGCACAATTTTATGTTATAATCATTAAACATACTTTAAATAATGATTATCTTCGGAGGTACATTATGGAAATAAAAAGAATAAGCGAGGGCGTAAGCCTTTGTACTGAAAGGACAAGCCGTTTCAAAACATCTGTTGTTTCGGTTAATATAATCTGTCCTCTTGACGAAAAGAGCAGCGAAAGAGCGCTTCTTTGTTATCTTCTTGCCAGAACGAATAAAAACTATCCTGATATAACCTCAATGAACAGAGTTCTCGCCTCACTTTACGGTGCAGTGATTTCGCCTAAAGTTTCAAAAATTGGTGAAAGTCAGGTGCTTTCTCTTTCTCTTATCTGCGTTGATGACCGTTTTTCTCTTGACTCAAAGCCTATTGCTGAGGAAGGAATCCGAATTCTTATGGACTGCATCTTCTCCCCTGACATCACTCCCGACGGTTTCAGGGAAGAAAACGTAGAAAGAGAAAAGAGACTTCTTATAGAAAAAATCGAAAGCGAAAAAGACGAAAAGAGAATCTATACACTTAACCGTATGATTGAGGAAATGTGCAAGGACGAAAGCTACAGTATTCACAAATACGGAAACAAAGAAAGAATTGCTGAGCTTAACGGCAAAGATATTTTCAGTATATGGAAAAAGGTGCTTACCACAAGTCCCGTTCAGATTAACGCAGTCGGCTCTTTTGATATGGATAAAATTGAGAGCATCACTGCCTCATACTTCAACAACCTTCAGCGAAAGAAAGAGGATATCGCCGAAATCAGAACAGAATTCCTCACCGAAAGCTACGACAGCAAAACCATAAAAGAAAAGCAGAGCGTAAAGCAAGGAAAGCTTGTAATCGGTATGAGGGCGGGTATGACCTTTGACTTTGATAACTACCCTGCAATAAGACTTATGACTGCAATTTTCGGCGGCGGAACATTTTCAAAGCTCTTTATGAATGTAAGAGAAAAAATGAGCCTTTGCTATTACTGTGTGGCAAGGCTGGTTTCCTCCAAGGGACTTATCACTGTTGAAAGCGGTGTTGAAACCGAAAACGCAGAAAAGGCTCTCACAGCAATCCGAAATGAGCTTGACGAAGTTAGAAAGGGTAACTTCTCTGACGAAACTCTGGAAAACGCTAAAAAGAGTCTTGTTGATTCCTTTAACTCCGTTGAGGACAGCGTTGTAGGAATTGACTCCTTTATGACAAGCCAATGCGTTTCAGGTACTTTCAGAACACCTTCAGAATACGCAGAGCTTCTTAATGCAGTAAGCCGTGAAGAGGTTATTATTGCGGCTAATATGGTAACTGAAGACACCGTATATATTCTCGAAAGCGATAAGGAGGAAGAATAATGAACGAAAAACTCATAAGAAACGACCTTCTTAAAGAAGAATACTACGAAATTGACCACGAAAGCGGTCTTAAGATTTTCGTTATGGAAAAGCCTGACTACAACGGTGCTTATGCACTTTTCGGTACTAAATACGGCTCTGTTGACACCTGCTTCAAGCTAAAAAACGAAGAAAGCTACACAACCGTACCTGAGGGTATTGCCCACTTTCTTGAGCACAAGCTTTTTGAAAGTGAGGAGCTTGACGCGTTTGAACGCTTCGCTGTAACAGGTGCAAACGCAAACGCTTACACAAGCTTTGACCGTACTTGCTATCTTTTTCAGTGCTCAGGCGAATTTGAGAAAAACCTTGAAATTCTCCTTGACTTTGTAAAAGCCCCCTACTTCACCGAAGAAACAGTGCAGAAGGAGCAAGGTATCATCGGTCAGGAAATCAGAATGTATCAGGACAGTCCCGACTGGCAGGTGCTTTTCAATCTTCTTCGGGGTCTTTACAGCAAAAATTCCGTAAGAATTGATATTGCCGGCACAATTGAATCAATTGCTGAAATCAATGCCGGGCTTCTTTACAGTTGCTACAACACCTTCTACAACCTTTCAAATATGGCTCTCGCTGTTGCAGGTAACGTAAAAAAAGAAACAGTGCTTTCAATTGTTGACAGAGTTATCAAAAAGGAAGAGCCCGTAGAGTTTCAGCAGATTATCCCCGAAGAGCCTGAAGAAGTATGCGAAAGCTATATCGAGGAAACCCTGGGCGTTGATATGCCGAAGTTTGCTCTTGGCTTCAAGGAAACTCACACTGAGCCTGTCCGTACGGCAAAAGAAACTCTCGTAATGAATCTTGCCCTTGATATTATAGCAGGTAAGGTGTCCCCTCTTTACAGTAAAATGCTGTCAGAAGGACTTATCAACACCGCTTTCGGCAAGGAATATTTTACCGGCAGAGGCTTTTCAGCACCTATATTTATCGGTGAAAGCAACGAGCCTTTAAGGGTTAAAGAGGAAATCCTTTCTGAAATTGCAAGAATACGCAGTGAAGGAATCAGTGATGAGGACTTTGAGGTTTCACTTAAAAAGCTTTACGGTGCTGAGGTTTTCGCCTATAACGACGTTGACGACCTTGCTAACAATCTCATTGATGCATACTTTAACGGTCACGGTTTGTTTGACACAATTGAGCTTTATAAAGAGATTAAAAAGGAAGACGTTGAAAAGGCAATCAGTGATTCCTTCAGGGAAGAATTCTGCTGTCTTTCGGTTATAAGGTAAACTATATGACAATTCTGCTTGTTCTTATGGCAATTTCATATATAGGCGTAGGTCTTCCCGACTCGGTGCTGGGCACTGTCTGGCCGGCAGTTTACGAGGACCTTAATCTGCCTGTCTCCCTTGCAGGATACATTTCCCTTTCGGTGAGCTTTTTTACAATGCTGTCCTGCCTTATGAGTACAAGGCTTACCAAAAGATTCGGCACGGGTAACGTAACTGTAGTAAGTACTGCTCTTACCGCCCTTGCCCTTCTCGGATTATCGGTTTCGGATAACATTATTTTCTTCTTTTTGCTGTCCGTACCCCTTGGTGTGGGTGCAGGTACGGTAGACTCTGCTCTCAACGGCTTTGTAGCTCTTAACTGCACAAGCTCCCAGATGAGCTATCTGCACTGCTTTTACGGCCTTGGAGTAACCGTAAGCCCCTATCTTGTTTCTCTTTGTCTTAAAGACGGAAACAACTGGCACAGAGCATATCTCACCGTAGGCCTTATTCAGTCTGCAATTACACTGATACTGCTTTTTGCCCTGCCCTATTGGAAGAAGAAAGAGAAAGGCAATTCAGAGGAAGAAGAAACACCCACAAAGGTACTTTCAACGAAGGAAATGCTGAAAATGCCCTCAGTTGTACTCAGCTGTGTTGTGTTCTTTGTTATCTGCGCCTGCGAGTATACTGCAGGTGTATGGAGCAGCACATTTTTCGCCGAATATAAGGTTTTTACAGCTGACAAGGCGGCAAAATCAGCTATGCTCTTTTACATAGGAATGACCCTTGGCAGATTCGTTTCAGGTATTGTGGGCAAAAAGCTGAAAAGCCTGTAGATTCTTAAAATCTGCGTGGGTATTCTCCTTTCGGCAAGTGTAATTATTGCTCTGCCTTTGCCCTCATATGTATCCTGCCTCGGACTTCTTCTTTTCGGCTTCGGTATGGGCCCCACATTTCCGAATCTTTCTTATCTCGTGCCCACTCTTTTCGGCAGAGATATTTCGCAGAGCGTAATCGGTATACAGCTTGCTTCAACCTATCTCGGCATAATGGTGATGCCTTCAGTTTTCGGTCAGATTGCTGAAAACCTTTCGACAGGTCTGTTTCCGTACTTCCTTTTTGCACTTATGATTCTTTTCATTTTCTCTGCTGTACTTCTTAAAAAAGCACTCAGAAAAGAAAAGGCTGACTTATAAAATATTTTTTTGGTGGTGAACACTATGGGAAAAACTTTAGTTCTTGCAGAAAAGCCCTCAGTAGCAAGAGATATCGCAAGAGTTCTCGGCTGCAAAGGTAAGGGTGACGGCTGCATTATCGGACAGAATTACATTATCACATGGGCGCTCGGGCATCTTGTTACCCTTGCTGACCCTGATGCATACGACGACAAATATAAAAGATGGAATCTTGAGGATCTGCCTATGCTTCCCGACAAGATGAAGCTTATTACAATCAAACAGACCTCAAAGCAGTACAGAGCAGTTTCTGCACTTATGAAGCGACCTGATGTGGACAAGCTTGTAATTGCAACTGACGCAGGACGTGAAGGTGAGCTTGTTGCACGTTGGATTATGATGAAGGCTCACTGCAAGCTTCCTGCTTACCGCCTGTGGATTTCATCGCAGACCGACAAAGCTATCAAGGAAGGCTTTCAGAATCTGAAACCTGCAAAGGAATATGACAATCTCTACAAATCTGCTCAGGCAAGAGCTGAGGCAGACTGGCTGGTTGGTCTTAACACAACAAGAGCTCTGACCTGCAAGTTCAACGCTCAGCTTTCAGCAGGCAGAGTTCAGACTCCTACTCTTGCTATGATCGTTGCCCGTGAGGAGGAAATTCAGAAGTTCCGGCCTAAGGATTATTTCACTCTTCAGCTGATTTTAAAGGGCTTTAACGCAACCTTCAGAGACGGAAAGAACAACACCCGTTTTTCTGACAGAGCCTTTGTTGAGGGTATCGAAAAGGCAGTAAAGGGTAAGAAAGCCACCGTTTCAAGGCTTGAAAAAGTGGGCAAGAAAACTCCTCCGCCTGCAGCCTATGATTTAACAGAGCTTCAGAGAGATGCCAACAAAAAATACGGCTATTCAGCAAAGCAGACACTTTCACTTATGCAGAGCCTTTACGAATATCACAAGGTACTGACCTATCCCAGAACGGACTCACGCTACATAACAGACGATATTGTGGCAACCATTCCCGAAAGGCTGAGAGCAATTGCTGTAGGTCCCTATGCTCAGAGTGCTATGAAGCTCTCCAGAAGTCCTATACAGACAAAGTACATTGTAAACAACGCAAAGGTTACCGACCACCACGCAATTATTCCCACAGAGCAGTCCCCTAACCTTTCCAAGCTCAGTTACGAGGAAAGAAACATTTACGACCTTGTTGTAAGACGCTTTATGGCCGTTCTTTCTGCACCTATGGAATATGATGAAATGAAGGTTCAGCTGAGTGTTGACAAGTATAATTTCTACGCAAAGGGCAAGCAGATTACCGTTAAGGGCTGGAAGGAATTTTACGGTGTTTCCTCTGAGGATGACGAAGATGTTGACGTTGAAAACCGTAGTCAGGAGCTACCTGTACTCAGAGAGGGAATGAGCCTTGATATAAGTAATACGAAGATTATTGCAGGCAAGACAAGACCTCCTGCAAGATACACCGAGGCTACTCTCCTTTCAGCTATGGAAAACCCCTCAAAGCAGATAAGCGACAAGAACCTGAAGGCGGTTATTGAAACCACAAGTGGTCTCGGCACTCCTGCAACACGAGCAGACATCATTGAAAAGCTTTTCGACAACTTTTCAATTGAACGTGTGGGTAAGGAAATTCACCCCACACAAAAGGGTATTCAGCTTATAAAAATTGTACCTGCTGACCTTAAATCTGCAGAGCTTACTGCTAAATGGGAGCAGCAATTACAGAACATCAGCCGTGGCAAAGCTGATATGAAAAAGTTTATAAATGAAATGCGTGACTACTCAACATCACTTGTTTCAATGGTGGTTATGAGTGATGCGAAATACACCCACGACAACGCCACAAAGGACAAGTGCCCTGTTTGCGGAAAGTATCTTCTTGAAGTGAACGGCAAAAAGGGCAAAATGCTAATTTGCCAGGACAGAGAATGTGGCTACCGTAAGGGGCTTACCCAGGTTACAAATGCACGCTGTCCCGACTGTCATAAGAAGCTTGAGCTTCGCGGAGAGGGTGAAAAGAAGATGTTTGTCTGCACCTGCGGATACAGAGAAAGACTTTCTGATTTCAACAAGAGAAAGGAAACTGCAGGGGCTAACAAATTCGATGTTATGAACTATATGAAAAAGCAGGAAAAAGACAAGAAGAAAGAGCCTGAAAATAATGCAATGGCAGACCTTCTGAAGGATTGGTTTAATTAAATGCAAAATGCAAAATGCAAAATGCAAAATAATTTTTCCTTTAAGGATGGATATAATCGGAGCGAGGCGACCCTTATCTTAACTCTCAACTCTTAACTCTCAACTCTAAAAAAAGCTTTTTCGGCAAAATATATAAAATTAACGCCTATGTTTTCATATTTTTTACAGTGTAACTACTTGAAAAAAAGTCAACAATGTTATAAAATGGCAAGTGGTTATAAATTATACTATTAAATGCAAACACGAAAGGAACGATACCAATGAACGTACTCAACAAAAAGTCAGTTGAAGATATTGACGTAAAAGGCAAAAAAGTCCTTGTTCGTTGCGACTTCAACGTAAAAATGGAAAACGGAGTTATCACAAGTGATAAGAGAATTGTTGCTTCACTCCCCACAATCAAATACCTTCTCGATAATGGTGCAAAGCTTATCCTTTGCTCACACCTCGGCAGACCCAAGGGTGAATTCAAGCCTGAATTTTCACTCGCTCCCGTTGCTGTAAGACTTGGCGAACTCCTCGGTATTGAAGTTAAGATGGCTAAGGACGTTGTTGGCGAAAGCGCTAAGGCACTTGCTGCTGACCTTAAGGAAGGCGAAGTTCTTCTTCTTGAAAACGTACGTTTCCACGCTGAAGAAACAAAGAACGACCCCGAATTCTCAAAGGCTCTTGCTTCACTTGCTGAAATCTATGTAAACGATGCTTTCGGTTCAGCTCACAGAGCACACTCTTCAACAACAGGTGTTGCTGACTATCTTCCCGCAGTTGGCGGTTATCTTATCCGTAAAGAGCTCGAATACATCGGCGGCGCTCTTGAAAATCCTCAGAGACCTCTCGTTGCTATTCTCGGCGGTGCTAAGGTTTCAGACAAAATCGGCGTAATCACAAACCTTATGGAAAAGGTTGACACACTCATCGTTGGCGGCGGTATGGCTTACACATTCTTCGCAGCTCAGGGTCACACAGTTGGTACTTCACTCTGTGAAGAAGACAAGATTGAGCTTGCTAGGGAAATGATGGAAACAGCTAAGGCTAAGGGCGTAAACTTCCTTATCCCCATCGACAACAGAGTTGGTCTTGAATACAAGGAAGATACAGAATGCAAAATTGTTGATTCAGACGATATTCCCGACGGCTGGATGGGTCTTGATATCGGTCCTAAGACTGAAGAACTTTTCGCAAACGCTATCAAGGGCGCAGGCACAGTTATCTGGAACGGACCTATGGGTGTTTCAGAATGGGCTAACTTCGCCAGCGGTACAATCGCAGTTGCTACAGCTATTGCTGAAAGCGGTGCAATTTCAATCGTTGGCGGCGGTGACTCAGCTGCTGCAGTTCAGAAGCTCGGCTTTGCTGACAAGATGAGCCACATTTCAACAGGCGGCGGTGCTTCACTTGAATTCCTTGAAGGCAAGGATCTTCCCGGCGTTGTTGCTCTTAACGATAAATAATTAAACTTTGAAATTTTTGTATACCCACCCGAAACGGTGGGTATACATACGATAAAAGATAAAAAAGGAGTTTTTTAAAATGAACAAGTCACTTCGTAAAGCAGTTATCGCAGGTAACTGGAAAATGAATAACACACCCTCTGAGACAACAGCTCTCATTAACGAAATGAAGCCTCTTCTTGCAGGTGCTGACTGTGAAGTTGTTCTCTGCGTACCCTTTATCGATATCGCTGCAGCAGTCGAAGCAGCTAAGGGTTCAAACATCAAAATCGGTGCTGAAAACGTTCACTTCAAGGCTTCAGGCGCTTACACAGGTGAAATTTCAGCCGAAATGCTTAAGGAAGCAGGCGTTGAATACGTTGTAGTAGGCCACAGCGAAAGAAGACAGTACTTCGGTGAAACAGACCAGACAGTTAACCTTCGTTCACTCGCTGCAATCAATGCCGGTCTCAAGCCCATCATCTGCGTTGGTGAAACACTTGAGCAGAGAGAGCTTGGCTATACAGAAACTCTCCTTAAATATCAGACAAAGATGGCTCTTACAAACGTTACAGCTGACCAGCTCAAGGACGTTGTAATCGCTTACGAACCCGTTTGGGCTATCGGTACAGGTGTTACAGCTACTGCTGACCAGGCTGACGAAGGTAACAGATACTGCCGTGAAGCTATTGCTGAAGTTTACGGTGCTGATGTTGCAGAAACTGTTACAATTCAGTACGGCGGTTCAATGAACGCTAAGAATGCTGACGAGCTCGTTGCAAAGGAAAACGTTGACGGCGGTCTTATCGGCGGCGCTTCACTCAAGGCTGAGGACTTCTCAGTAATTGTAAAAGCTGCAAGCAAATAATTCAAAAAGCTGCTTATTGCAGCCTTTTTTACAGTGTTGAGAGTGGAGTGTGAAGAGTGAAGTTACGGGTCACTTCGTTCCAATTATATCCGTGTTAGATCACTACTGAACCTTCATATTCAGTCCGCCCACAGCCAAAATATAAATCAGGCGGATGGTGTTTACATCATCTGAGATAATAAAGACGGATATAATCAGCTCTTTGCCCTTTATATCAAAGCTTATTTCGCAGACTATATCTGACAATCTGCAGAAATATAAATCTGCGACCTCAACTCCACACTCCACTCTTCACACTCCACTCTTCACACTCCACACTTTAAGTAAGAATAGATTTTCAATTATTATCATAAAGAAAGGCATACGCATTATGAAAAAACCTGTTTTACTTTGCATTATGGACGGTTTCGGCAAGAACGAGTCAGATTACGGCAACGCAATCTTTTCAGCTGAAACTCCTAACCTTGACAAAATTTTCGCAAGCAATCCCATGACATACATCGGCGCTTCAGGTATGGACGTTGGTCTTCCCGACGGACAGATGGGCAACAGCGAGGTTGGTCACACAAACATCGGTGCAGGCCGTGTTGTTTACCAGGAGCTTACAAGAATCACAAAATCAATTAAAGAAGGTGACTTCTTCGAAAACGAAGCTCTCAAGGGCGCTATGGAAAACTGCCTTAAGAACGATTCAGCTCTTCACCTTATGGGTCTTATGAGTGACGGCGGTGTTCACAGCCACAACACTCATATGTATGCTATTGTTGAAATGGCTAAGAAGATGGGCCTTGATAAGGTATTCGTTCACTGCTTCCTTGACGGCCGTGACGTGCCTCCCGCTTCAGGTGCAGATTTCGTTAAGGAAACATACGAAAAGCTCGCAGAAATCGGCGTTGGTAAGGTTGCTACTGTAATGGGCAGATACTACGCTATGGACAGAGACAACCGTTGGGAAAGAGTAGAAAAGGCTTACGCTGCTATGGTTTACGGCGAGGGAAACAAAGCTGACTGCGGTGTTGAAGCTATCAAAAAGTCATACGAAACAATTGATGGCGACGGCAAGCATCTTACAGACGAATTCGTTATCCCCACAGTTTGCGCAGAAAATGCTACAATCAGTGAAAACGACAGCGTTGTTTTCTTCAACTTCCGTCCTGACAGAGCAAGAGAAATCACAAGAACCTTCGTTGATGAAGCTTTCAACGGCTTTGAGAGAAAGAAGGGCTTCTTCCCTCTTTACTACGTTTGCATGACACAGTATGACGCTACAATGCCTAACGTTCACGTTGCATTCAAGCCTCAGACACTTGAAAACACATTCGGAGAATATCTTTCAAAGATGGGCAAGACACAGCTCAGAATCGCTGAAACAGAAAAGTACGCTCACGTAACCTTCTTCTTCAACGGCGGCGTTGAAAAGCAGTACGACGGTGAGGACAGAATTCTTGTTGCTTCACCCAAGGTTGCAACCTACGATATGAAGCCCGAAATGAGTGCTTACGAAGTAACCGATAAGGTTGTTGAAGCAATCAAGAGCGGCAAGTACGACGCAATTATCCTAAACTTTGCTAACTGCGATATGGTAGGTCACACAGGCGTATTTGACGCTGCAAAGGCTGCAGTTGAGGCTGTTGACACCTGCGTTGGTAAGACTTACGATGCAGTTATGGAAATGGACGGCGTAATGCTTATTACTGCTGACCACGGTAATGCTGACAAGATGCTTGAAGAAGACGGCACAGCTTTCACAGCTCACACAACAAACCCCGTTCCTTTCGTTGTTTGCGGTTATAACTGTGAGCTTCGTGAAGGCGGAAAGCTCTGCGATATCGCTCCCACAATGCTTAAGATTATGGGACTCCAGCAGCCTGCTGAAATGAGCGGCGAAAGCATCATAAAATAAATGCAAAATGCAAAGTGCAAAATGCAAAATTGCGATTAAAGTTTGATAAATGATAAAAATACATCCCGCTGAATAAAGTGGGATGTATTTCTTATTTAAACGCTCTTTTTCTTTCTGCATACCAACACTATGCACGCAAGTTCCAATAGCAGAACTAAATAAGTTACATATTCATAAGGCTTGTCAAATACATCGTTCAATGCTTTGCTGTGCCGTGCTTTTGTTTCAATTCCCTGTTTGATTTCAGGCAGATTCAAACCTTCCAATTCAAACAAAGCAACAGAGCTTCTGTAATCTTTTGTTGCTGAATAAAAATTATCTTCGTCTGAGTAACTGTTATCTTTTTCATAAACAAAGTCCTTAAAAGACACAAAGAGATACTGCTTTCCGAAAATATCATAAAGCTCACTGCTATTTACAAAATCTGTCTTTGCGTATACTTCCGACAATTCTTGTTCATTCATATATTCATCTGATAGACTATAGTATCCAAGAAATGATTTTTTAGTAACAAAAGATAGTAATGTAACTGATTTGATTTTATCTACAGTTCTGAAGCTTACATTTCTGAAAATATCATCGTTAAAAATATCACACTCATTACCTTCATAATACATTTTTTTGAACCTGTAATAATCCTTATTGTTGTCGGCTGAATAGAACAAATCATTATAAGTATATTCACCGTCTGTTATAACGAAATTATTATTCAGAAGCATATCACCGAAGATAATGCCAAATATATCTAAAAGAAAGAACACAAGAATCAAAAGTATTGTTGTCATTTGCTTTTTCATTGTTTTTATCTTCCTTTTCTTAATGTTACCTAACGGACCGTCGAGGACGCCGGTCCCTACGGTTATTTGACCGTTACGTCAGTTATTTTGCATTTTGCACTTTGCATTTTGCATTTAACAAAGTTATGCAGTGGGCTGCAATCCCCTCGCCTTTTCCCGTAAAGCCCAAGCCCTCCTCGGTGGTGGCTTTCACGCTTACGCGGTCAACATCAACCTCTAAAGCTGAAGCGATATTCGCCCTCATGGTGTCGATATAAGGTCTGAGTTTAGGGCGCTGTGCAAGTACGGTTGCATCAAGATTTTCGATTTCGTAACCTTTTTCCTGTATAGCATCGTACACCCTTTTTAAAAGAATGAGGCTGTCTGCTCCCTCATACTGAGGGTCATTGTCAGGAAAAAGCTTGCCGATATCACCGAGAGCGAGTGCACCTAAAAGTGAATCGGAAATTGCGTGAAGAAGCACATCTGCATCAGAGTGACCGAGAAGACCTTTTTCAAAGGGAATTTCAACTCCGCCCAGAATGAGCTTTCGGTTTTCAACTAATTTATGTACATCGTATCCGTGGCCTATTCGCATTGTTCAATCTCCTTTACGCAGTTTATGAATTCCTCGTATGTAACAAAGGTGTTCAGAATTTTTACAAGTGATGAGGTTGAAAGTCTTTCGGGGAGTGCTAACCTTTTAAGCAGTTCCTTTCTTTTTGCCTGACTATTTGGTCTGCCTGAAAGTCCGTATTCATAAAGGTCAATATTGGTTATCAGCCGACGTTTTTCTTCTGTGATTTCACCGACTACACCTGCTTTTCTGAAGGCTTCAAACAGAGTTTCCTCCGTCATACCTTCAACACCAAGTTTCCCCTCTTTTCCGGCTTCGGTTTTACGTTTTTCCTTGCCGAAAATGTCGGGAATGTATACATGTGTGATTTTATCTTTTGGAATACTCGAAGTAAGAAAATTTCTTATGAGAAAGCCTGCAGAGTCGCTGTCAGTAAGGACAATTATTCCCTTTTCCTCTGCAAGGCGTCTTATGAGCCTTTGCTTTTCTTTATCCTTGAAAATTCCGAATCCGTCGGTTTTGATTATCAGTCCGTCAATCATATTGGACAGCTTGATTATATCGTACTTGCCCTCAACTATAACGGGTTTTGAAAGCTTAATCATACCTTTTCACCGCTTCTTATGAGAAACAGCTTAACCATCAGCTGTTCAAGTACTACAACGGGCATATCTCTGCCGTTTTTCAGCTTCATATCAGCCTTTGAAAGCTCCTCAAGGCAAAGTCTCAGAGTTTCCACCGTCATTTTTGAGGCGTCTCTTGCACCTGCAGTAAGTCTGAATTCAAGCTTACCGTATTTGAAAGGCTCGCTTAAAGCTTCCGCTCTTTCGCCGTTTGTAAGGGAGATTTTTGCTCTGTACATATCAACATAGGTGCTGACAAGTGTGCCGAGAATATACTCGGGCTCGGTTTTCTGCCTTATAAGTGAATGAAGCACGCCGAAAGCCTTGTCGAAATCGCCGCCGATAAGCGCCTTTGTGAGAAAGTGAATTTTTGCGTCATCGGTTTTGACTGCAACCTCGTCAATGTGCTTTTTGGTTATTTCACCCTCACCGCAGAAGTGGCAGACCTTTGAAAGCTCGTTTATAAGGGTGTTGAAATCGTCGCCTACAAGAGATACAAGGTAATTTGCCATCTGAGGAGTAAGAAGGCAGTTCTGCTTTTTCGCTGAGGATATGAGAGGCTTTGTAAGCTCTGCACCTGATCGTTTATTAAGCACACACAAAGCACCGGCTTTGCTGATTTCATCAACTGCTTTCTTTGCCTTTTTAAGTGAGAAGTCAGCATTTTTCTGATGGAAGATTATGCTTGAAAATTCGGCAGGATTACTGCAGTATTCAGATAAAAGCTTAAAATCTCCGTCGTTTATGCCCTCTAATTTGAAGTTTTCAACTACAATACAGCGTCTTTCAGCCATCATAGGCATCATCTCTGCTTTATCGAAAACGTCCCTTAAATCCAGGTTTTTGCCGTCAAAACGGTCAAGGTTGAAGCTTTCAAAGTCAGGTGAAACAATTTTTGAAGTGAGAAGGTCGGTGTAATGCTTTTTAAGGTAATCCTCATCACCGCAGATTAAGTAAACCCTGTATGGCTCTTCGCTTTTTATGTGGAGCTTCAGCTCCTTTTCGTTAAGCTCTGCCATTACTGCACCACCTTTCGTGAAATTTAACTCATATATTTTATCATATATTAGGTTGAGTTGCAAGGAGTTTTATGAATGTTTAAAACTGAAGGTAACAAGAACGGACGGCCAATGGCCGCCCCTACGATTAACTTTAATATTTCGTCAGTAATTTTGCATTTTGCACTTTGCATTTTGCATTTAAAAAAGAGCCCGAAGGAGCTTTTTTATCAGCCTGCCGGCCAAGTGAACTGTCTGCCGCCCATAAGGTGAAAATGAAGGTGCTTTACTGTCTGTCCGCCGTCATTTCCGCAGTTATTTACAATACGATAGCCGTTTGTAAGACCCTTTTCCTTTGCAATCTTAGCTGCAACCTCAAAGATATGCGCTACAACTGCGCTGTTACTCTCATTGATTTCATCAGCACAGCAAATGTGCATTTTGGGGATAATGAGAATGTGTACGGGAGCCTGAGGCTCAAGGTCGTTGAATGCTACAACGGTGTCGTCCTCGTAAACCTTTGTTGAGGGAATTTCACCTGAAGCTATTTTACAAAAAATACAATCCATAGTAATTTCTCCTTTTTATTTAAACATATTCTGACGTTCTTTGCGTTCTCTTTCAAGCTCCTTCTGTGCAAAATTGTTATCATTGCTTCCAACAGTATACTTCTTATTGAAAGCATTGACTTTTTTGCCGTTAAGCTCAAATTTAGGAACAGTTATTTTAAGCTTTGATTCTTTAAGCTTATCTGTTATTTCCGAGAAGCCATCGAAAAACTCTTCAATATCAACCATAACAGTTCCTTTAGCCTTGCCGTTGAAGCCTTTGATAATTAAAAACAAGCCGAAAATAACTACAAAACTTATAACAGCCGGAACAACAGTTAAAAAATCGTCATCTGAATAATACTCAATCGGTGCTTCATCAGGAGTAAGCTCAATTGAACTTATTATACCTTCAATAAACTCGTTGTAATCAGTTGCTTCTCCGTCATAGATAAGAAACTCAAAACAGTAAACATAACTTTCTGTTGATACAAGGAATACTACAAAGGGCTTCTTTTCGCCGAAAGAAACTTTATTGCCACCAAGCTCTACACCCTGAGAGTAATTAAGCAAGCGGCTATTAGCGTAAAGAATTTCAAGCTCTTCTGCATCCGAATTATTGAAATAAAACATTTCTGCTTCATCGTAGCTGCAGTATTCAAAGTCGATAGCATCAAGATTCTGATAAGCACTGAATTTTACTTCAGTTTTTTCGTCCTCAGAAAGCCACGCCGTACCTGTAGCGTCATCGAGCATCAGAGTACAGTTGTCATCAATGATGAATGAAATTTCATCATAATTCATTGCTTCATAAGCTTCCGAGTTAAAGGTAAGACTGAAAATAAGAAGCAGTGCTGCAAAAACAGTGCTTGCCGCTTTTTTCATCTTTATCACCTCTTTATTTAAGCATTGATGCGATTATTTCTGCTGCTTTCTTAACTGCTTCGGGAAGTGCTGCAATATCCTTTGCACCAGCCATAGCACTGTCTGGCTTTCCGCCGCCGCTGCCGCCTGCTTTCTTTGCAACCTCTCTTGCAATATTACCGCTGTGTGCGCCTGCAGCAATTGCGTCTTTACCGCAGCAAACGCAGATGTTACCTGTGCCCTTAGCCTTCTGTACGCCTGCAATTACGCCAACATAGTTTTCGCCCTTACTCTTAACAAGGTCGCACATTTTGCGAAGCTCGTCAACAGTTGTATCTTCAAGGAAAGCCGTTACAACCTTAAGTGAGCCGACATCAGTTGCGTTTTCGAGCATTGACTGAGTTTTGATATTGGCAATTACACCTGAAAGCTTTTCAATTTCCTTTTCCTTAGCCTTAAGGTCGGTCATAATTGCACCGGCTCTTGTTACGATTTCTTTAACGTTTGCAATCTTGAGAACAGATGCAACCTCTGTAATTGTGTCAATATTGCCCCTTACAAAGCTGAGAGCATTAAAGCCGGTTACAGCTTCGATTCTTCTTACGCCTGATGCTACAGAGGATTCTGAAACGATTTTAAACATACCAAGGTTACCGGTGTTCTTTGCGTGAGTACCGCCGCAAAGCTCAATTGAGAAGTCCCCTGCTTTTACAACACGTACAACGTCGCCGTACTTTTCACCGAAGAGAGCCATTGCGCCAAGCTTTCTTGCTTCATCAATAGGCATCTCTCTGTTTTCAACTGTGAGAGCATCCATAATAATTTCGTTTACTCTGTTTTCAACCTTCTCGATTTCTTCCTTTGTCATAGCTGAGAAGTGAACAAAGTCAAATCGCATAGCATCTTTATCTACAAGCTGACCTGCCTGCTCAACGTGTGAGCCCAGGACTTCTCTTAAAGCTGCCTGAAGAAGATGTGCAGCAGTATGGTTTTTCATTGTAGCAGTACGTGCCTTTTCGCAATAAGAGGTAACTGCGCTGTCGCCTACCTTTACTGAGTCGCCTGAAAGCACACCGTAGTGGAGAATTACACCGTCAGCGTCCTTAGTAGTCTTTGAAACTTCAAAGGTACTGTCACCAAGTCTAATTGTACCGCAGTCGCCTACCTGACCGCCGCTTTCTGCATAGAAAGATGTTCTGTCAAGAATAAGTGTTGCTGCTTCGCCGTCTTCAATTGAGTCTTTTCTTTCGCCGTCAGCTACAATAGCAAGAACTTCTGCTTCTGTATTGTTCTCTTCATAGCCTGTAAAAGCAGTTGTGGGAAGGTCTTTAAGTGATACGCCTGAGTTTCTCCAGTCGGAATCAGCTGCATCACGCTTTGCACTCTTAGCCTTGAGTCTTGCCTCTTCAACAAGCTCTCTGAACTTCACTTCGTCAACTGTAAGCTTATTCTCTTCAGCGATTTCCTTTGTAAGGTCAATGGGGAAGCCGTAGGTGTCCTGAAGCTTGAATGCGTCTTCACCGGAAAGAATTCCATTCTCAGCTTTTGCCATCATTTCGTTAAGAAGGCCGAGACCTGAGTCAATGGTCTTATAAAAGCTTTCTTCCTCCATTGCAATAACCTTTTTGATGTAATCCTTCTTTTCAACAAGGTTGGGATATGCGTTTGCATTTTCAGCAATAACTGTGTCGCAGACTTCTGAAAGGAAAGGTCTGTCGATACCGATAAGACGTCCGTGTCTTGCAGCACGGCGGAGAAGTCTTCTGAGCACATAGCCTCTGCCGCTGTTTGAAGGAGTAACACCGTCACCTACCATAAAGGTTGTGCTTCTGATATGGTCGGTGATAACACGGAGAGAAACATCCTTATTTGCATCGTCGTGATAGTTGATACCTGCAATTTTGATGATGTGCTTCATAATGTTCTGCACTGTGTCAACCTCAAAGAGATTGTCAACATCCTGCATTACGCAAGCAAGTCTTTCAAGTCCCATACCTGTGTCGATATTGGGATTAGCAAGACGGGTATAGTTATTGTTGCCGTCGTTTTCAAACTGAGTGAAAACAAGGTTCCATACTTCAATAAAGCGGTCACACTCGCAGCCTACCTTACAGTCAGGACTGCCGCAGCCCTTTGAGGGTCCTCTGTCGAAATAGATTTCTGAGCAAGGGCCGCAGGGACCTGCACCGTGCTCCCAGAAGTTATCCTCCTTACCAAAGCGAACCATATGTGAGGGGTCAACACCCACTTCCTTTGTCCAGATGTCATAAGCCTCATCATCTTCAAGATAAACGCTTACATAAAGAAGCTCTTCGGGAATTTCCATTACCTTTGTGAAGAATTCCCATGCCCAGGCTGTTGCTTCTCTCTTGAAATAGTCGCCGAAGGAGAAGTTACCGAGCATCTCAAAGTATGTGCCGTGACGTGCTGTTTTACCTACGTTTTCAATATCGGGTGTACGGATACACTTCTGGCAGGTTGTTACTCTGTTACGGGGAGGGGTAACCTCACCTGTAAAGTACTTTTTCATCGGTGTCATACCTGCATTAATAAGAAGGATACTCTTGTCGCCCTGGGGTACAAGTGAAAAACTGGGAAGTCTTAAGTGTCCCTTGCTTTCAAAGAATGAGAGATACTTTTCTCTGATTTCGTTAAGTCCCATCCACTGCATTTTGATCAATTCCTTTCAGGATTTATTTTTTCTTGGATAAAAAAATAGCGCCATACACCTTCGGGGTGAAAAATTCCACGGTACCACCCGAATTGTGCATAAGCACCACTCTTAATCATTTAACGCATGAATAACGTCTGTTCTTTCGACAGAAGCTCAGAAGCAGCACACATTTTTGCCATACTCTTCAAGAAAGTCTTTCAGCCACGGACTTTCATCTCTTTTGAAGAAGCATAAATGTGATTCTTCGTCATCGCTTTTATAATATTACCTTGATATTTTACTATTATTAAGGTGTTTTGTCAAGAGGAAAAATGACCCCTCTGTCAAAATCGTGTTGCGATTTTGACATCTCCCCTTTCTGGGGCGACAAGAAAATCTGCAAACGCAAAAAGGACGCCCGATGGGCGCCCCTACGATTTCTATTTTTTCCCGCCGTAAAGGATATTTCCTTCTTTGTCGAGGATCATTTCATCATTTTCCATAGAGATTTCAGGTGTGTAGTTGCCTTCGGGCAAGGTGTGGAAAAAATCCTGTTTAAGTACATTTCTATGGATGAACCCATATTCATCCTCACCCTCAAGATAAATAGTGAAGACATCGCCTTCTTTTATATCGGGGAATGTTTTATAGATAGATAAAGTCGTGACTGCAGTATCGAATACCGAATCGGGTACATCTTGTATTTCAAGCATCGTATCGTTGTGCATATAAACGACCTTCATATTTTTGAATGGAAGTTCCTTATCTTCTTCCACATCAAAATTAAATATCACTTCACCGTCAACCTTGTAATTGTTGTCGTCTGTTCTTACGCTGTTATCAAAGATAAAGTTTCCGTAAAGATTCGGCAGAAAATGATTATGAAGTGAGCTTATGTACCAGTCAAGCTCTTCACTTTTCGTGGTGTTTCCCTCACTAATAATGAGCTTAACCGTTTCGTCACTTTCGCCGAGGAACAAATCAGATTTAAAATCTGCGGTATATTCCATATTCTCCCCTTTTTTCATATCAACAGTTCTTGAGCCGAAATCAAGAGTAAGCTTTGTGGAAGCAGTAGCTGTTTTAGGGATAATCTTTACGCTTACGGGAACTTTAAGGTTTTCGCTGTCAAGCTCACCGTACTGAAAATCAAAGAATGTTATAAGGCTCGCCTGCTGTTCCAGCTTTTCGTCAACATTGTTATAAATTGAACTAATCGTGCTGTTAAGATTGTTATACTGATGAGAAAGATTATTAAATCGGTTCTCGGTTTCTGACTTGAAATTACTGAACTGCACAAAGCTGTAAATGAGAGCGACTGAAAGTATTATGATTACTATTCTTTGTCTTTTAAGTTTTTTCTCCATATTTAAACCTCCTTTACCCTAGTTTCATTCTACCATAAACGGATACTGTTTTCAATTAGAAATTATAAAAAAGCGGACTGAAAAAATTCCGGCAAGGACTCTGCCCTGCCGGAGCTGTATTAAAATTTGTATTTTTAGTTATAGGTAAAATATTCTGTTTTTAAGCTGCATTTATTATGAATTTTTCTTTTTGATTTATTTGGCTTTTCTGAATTCTCTGTTTCAGTATAAATGCCCTCATATTCATATTAAACTTAACTTTTAAGGGATACGACTTTTGGGGTTCGCCTTTTTATAATTAAAGTCTTGTTTTAAATTCCAGCTTATTTCTCCTTTTCTGTTCAATACTTTTTGAATCAATCACTACATCCGATTGGCTTTCTCTTTTTCAAAAAAGTCTTAAACAGATTTTCTTCTCTACAGATACTTCTGGATCTGCTTTCTCCTTTGCCTTGTCTTTAAGATATTCCTTATATCTTAAAAAGTCGGCATATATATTAAATTTTCGATTAACGTATCGATCTGATATTTTACTTTTCGGGTGCTACCCTGATGATTTACACTTCATCTAAGGAGCATGTTGATTACTCTGAACCGTAATCTTAAATTATCTTTTCTTCTCTTTTTTTTACTACAAGTATTATCAAATCGTACGGTTTAAACTAAACAGTACATTGGTAACACCCCTTTCTTTTTGATTGCACCCTTATTATATATAAACCTGTTTAATTTGTCAATAGTTTTCCACAAATTATTTTAATTTTGTATAAGTTGACTATTATATACCGGTGAGATAGGTTAGTTAAGCCTTATATTTTGTAATATTTTTACAAACTCACACAACATACAGAAACAGCCCACGAGTAAATGTGAGCTGTTTTTTGTTGATTTTTACTTATTTGGCTTTTACGGTATAGGTCTTATATGAGCTGTAAAGAGTAGCTCCGTCAATCTTTTTATATGCTCTTACTCTGAATGAGTATGAAGCACCTTTTTTTAGACCGGTCTTTACATACTTGAGTTCCTTTGTGGTAGCAAGCTTTTCGTACTTGCCCTCAGAATTCATCATATAAACCTGGTAACCCGTAGCACCTCTCACCTTTTCCCAGGAAAGAGCAACCTTCTTTGAGCCTGCCTTGGTTTTCACTACGGGTGCTGAAGGCTTTGTTGCAGTTGTGATTGTAGTGTAAGAGGAAGCCCAGTAAACCTTCTTGCCAACCTTTGTGTATGCTCGTACTGCAAACTTATAGGTTGTGCCGCTCTTAAGCTTTTTAACGGTGTAGGAGGTTCCTGTTGTGTCCCCTGCCTTTTCGTATTTCTTGGTCTTGGTATTATAAAGGAATACTCTGTAGCCCGTTGCACCCTTAACCTTGTTCCATGTGAGCTTCACAGCTGAATCGGACTGAGTCGCAGAAATCTTGCTTGTCTTTCCGGGAACAATGTCAATAGTAAATGTCTTTTCTCCCGAAGCTATATAATCATCAAGGAAGACGGTGACTTTGCGAGTACCGATGCTTACAAGATCAGCCGTGTAATCAGGATAAGCACAATCTTCAATAATATTTCCGTTGGTGTCCTTAACAACTATATCCATCTCAATATCTTCGCCTGTGTAGGTATATGTTGTTTTCTTAAGAGCGATTGATGCAACAGGAGCAGTTGCCTTTGAAAGGATTTCCTTGCCGCACATATCGCACTGAAGAATCTTTTTACCCTTTGATTTGAAAGTAGCAGGCTTTTCATACAGATAATATGTTCCGTAATGATGAAGCTTTGGCGTAGTTTCTGTGTATTTTTCACCGCAAGGGCAGGTATAGAGAACTGAGCCATTCATAAGACAGGTGTTCTGATTTACTGTAACCTTGTAGAATTTATGCTCGTGGTTATTCTTGTCAAAGCCGTAAACTATATTGATTCCGCTTTCTTCAAGCTCTTTTACGGACTCGCTCTTTCTGATACTGTTCCACTGTTCTTTTGTGCCTGCGTAATATACAGTATCTGTAAGGCAGCCAACGTACTCTGCACTTGAGGGAATATACATAGCTTCAGGCCAGAAATTATTTGCAAAGTTGTCACCGATCGCCTTCGTTCCGTCTTTTACCGAAACTGCAGATATTGTTGCATAGCTATGTGTACTGCCGACAGCAACGTTATCGATATAAATCAACTCGTTTCTCGGAAGTGACGCATACCATTTTGTTGCCGAAAATCTGTTGATATCTAATTTTTCCTTTGCGCAGGCGCTGAAATCGATTTTGCTTAAGGATACTGCGGTTTCAAAAGCACCGAAGTCAATCTTCTCTACTGTAGCAGGAATCTTATAGGATGTTTTGAAAATGCTGTTTACGTATCTGATTATTCTGGTCTTATCCTTTGTCATAAGAGTGTTGTTTTCATATACAAAGGATTCATTCTTTTTATCGAGACTGATTGAAGTAACGTAGGGTGCATATGAAAATACGTCTTCGCTGATATGCTTTACACTCTTTGGAATCTTTACTGTAACCGTACCCTCAGGTATAAGCTCACCGCAAAGCGTTGTTGTTCCCTCTTTGATGCTAAGAGTTGTCGGACCGTAATATCCGATATAACCGCAGAGAATGTGACCGATATATACAGGTCCTTCGTAGCCATTTTCTTCAAGCCTATAAATGTATCCCGTGCTTTCAAAAGCACCGTCTTTTATATCTGTAACAGTTGCGGGAATTGTAATATCTGTAAGCTTTTCGCAGCCGTTGAATGCATATTCTTTTATTATTGCTGTACTGCCGTTTTCAATCACAAGCTTTTTGAGCATAGAATCATCAAAAGCACTTTCACCGATAATCTCAACGCTTTTAGGAATTGTTACGGAAGTAACCGATGAGCACCAGAAAGCTCCATCATCAATTAACTTGAGCTTTGAGGGAAGTGTTACAGTTTTAAGCTTCTTTGTTTCGCTGAAGGCATATTTTGCAATTTCTGTTACCGTTGAAGGTAATTTGTAGCTTGTTGCCTTACTGTCGGTATAGTATGAGAAAATAACCGTCTTGTTCTTATTGAACAGGTTGCCGTTTTCCGCAGCAAGGGCTTTATTGTTCTTATTTACGGTGTAGCTTATTGTATTGCTGAAGCTGTACGTAGTGAACTCAGAAAGACTTGCCGGAATATCAAGAGACTTAAGATTTTCGCAGAAAAGGAACACATCTTCTCCAAGCCTTTTAAGCTTGCTGCCGAGGCTTACTGATTTCACACCGCTGCTGTTGAAAGCCATATCCTTTATTTCTTCAACTGAGGTCATTTTCACCGTTTTGAGATTTTTTGAGTTAGCAAAAGCGTTATTCTCTATCACTTTTACTGTTGCAGGTACTGTGAAGCTCTCAGCCTTTGAAAGAGCAGGATAAGCTAAAAGAACAGTCTTGTCCTTATTGTAAAGCACACCGTTTTCATCTGAGGTGTAGTAAGGGTTATCCTTATGTACAGAGAAGTAAGCTGTACTATTTGCAATATATTCGATTCTGTTTTTTACAAGCTCTGTATTCTTTCCGATAGTGTATTTCTGAAGCTTGTCGTTTGAAGCTACTGCCCAGAAGTCAAGCTTTACGCTGCCGCTTCCTGAATTGAAGGACTTAAGAGACTTACATTCACCAAAAGCATACTCGTCCACCTTTTCAATACCTGTGGGGAGAGTAACCTTCTTAAGCTTGGAACATTCATAAAATGCTTCGCTTTCAATTACTTTAAGACTTTTCGGGAAATTGATTTCAGTAATTGAGGTTTCAGAAAAAGCACCGTAACCGATTGTTGTTACGCTTTCGGCAAGTGTAACACTTTCAACACATTCGTAAGAAAAAGCATAAATACCGATATAGGTTATACCGTTTTCGATAACAACTTTTTCAATATCAGTTTCAGGGTCAACCATATATTCGGGCTCGTGATAATCGTAGTCCCACATTTTACCAGTACCCGAAACGGTGAGAGTCTTTGTTTTTGCATCATACTTCCAATTTGCACTGTCGCCGCATTTACCTTCTGTTGCAAGAGCAGCTTCGGCTGTAAAGCCAAGGTCAAGACCCACAAAGCCCATCATGGGAATGCTTGTAAGAATCATCAGCACCGCAAGGGAAACCGAGAGAATTCTCTTCATTTTTTCTTTCATATATATCCTCCTTCTCTTGTTTTCGCTTAAGCGAAAATCTCTTGGATACATAATAGCATTTTATTTTCATTAATTCAATATCAATTATGACAAAATACAATTTTTAAGAAATAAAATTCAGTGGTAAAATCAGGAAATGCCTGCTTGGAATTCCCATTTTAGGGTTAAGTGTACTTCTGCATCTGTTTTTAGAACGCTCAACTAAGCTCAGGTCCTATGAATGAGGGAAGTACATCTTTCCCACTTCTCTATATTACTAAGCTTTCACTCTTCGTAGGATTTTAGCTTAGAACTGCGTTGCGAGGGAAAGAGATGTGGAGGGTAGAAAACCCTCTCCGTCAATGCAAAGCATTGACACCTCTCCAAAAGGGAGAGGCAAGAGTTGTGCTCTTTGTTTTTGTTTATGCTCTCTAATGTTTCCCTTAAAGTAGATTAAGAAGGAACAGCCCTCTCCGTCACTTCGTGACACCTCTCCCAAAGGGAGAGGCAAGTGTTGTGCTCTTAATTTATGTTTTGCAGCAAAAAACTCTCCCAGAGGGAGAGGCCAGAGTTGTGCTTTATTTTTTTAT
>JBGVGM010000173.1:0-7359 GCA_045121655.1 Acutalibacteraceae bacterium
AACAAAAGACCGTTATATGCATAGAGCTTTGAAAGCTCACAGACATCAATTTTTAAGTTAAGGGTTATTCTGCGTGTAATTTCATCATAAAGGTCAGCACGGACAAAGGATAGCTTTGCATTTCTGCTCATAGATGCAGAACGCTCAAAGGCAAGGTATTTATACTGCCCGCCACCAAGGTCAAGAGTAACGCCTTCGGGACGGAACATAGACTCAGCTTTTTTCTGTCTTAAAGCATTTTTAGGGTACTCTGCACTTCGGTCAAAGATACCTGAAAAATCGATATAGATAATTGCGTCGTACAGATCATCAATTATCAGCTCATCATCCTTGGGCAAATAACCGTCTCTGTGAAGCATAGACATCAGCTGATAGAAAACGGCATTATCATCCTGATATGTTTCACCGTGATTCAACAATACACTTGCAGTTTCCGCTTTGTTGAGATTAAAAGAGTATATATCTTCACCAACAGGCTTTGCGTAAGCAAGAATTGCTTTTGCGGACAGCATAGGTATTTTATATCTTACACCGGTCATAGCTTCACCTCCTAAAATGATTATCACAAGTATACTACAACGGTACATAAATTTCAATATTTTGGTAAATGAATACTGCGTCACATTTTTTCTCAGTACAACTAAAATTTTTAAGAAAGGAGGAACCCCTCATGCAAAAACTAAATCTTACCCTTAAGCAGTTTGCAGAAATCAAGACAATGATTAAAAGCCGATGCTGTAACTGTTATCAGGGCAACTGTCTGCTTCTTGATGACGGTGACAGCCACACCTGTCCACAGCTTATAACACCGAGCCATATTATCTGCAGATATTTTCTTGATGCTGTGCTCCCTGCCGATAAGACGTTGCTGAAAGATTTAAGAAGTGAGTCGGTAGTAATGATGGTCTGTTCTCTTTGCGGTAAGAAAACAGAGCGAACAGGCAGAAATCAGAAGTTCTGTCCCGACTGTGCGAAGAAGAAACAGCGACAGAGAAATGCAGAATATATGTCTGCAAAAAGGTCACGGGTGGATGTTTATGATGTCCTGAAGCCGCCAAAATAAAGGCTTAAAAACGGCAGAAGGACAGAAGCAATATACTTTTATGTTGTTGCGTTTTAAAACATCCACACAAACAAGAAACATTTTACAACAAAAATCTAAAATCCGAACAAACGAACAAATTGCTATGAAGCCCTGTGCTACTGCCTTGTGCTGTTCGTATTTGTATCGTACACTGTGGCACATTGTACGGATAAAACCCGAATAGACAAAAGCTTTGTGCTATTGGTTTGTGTGCGCCTTGTACGGATGTTCGGAAAATAATTCTATGAAAGAGGTAAAAATTTGGAAAACTATTTATACTATTCAGACCCGTTCTTTGCATATAACAATGCACTGTATATAGAAAAGACGATAAACGGTAAGCCGGTAAACATTAAGCTCAGTAATTTCCTTGCAAGGATAACCGAAGATATTACCTGCACCAACGGAGCCGAGAACGAAAGATTTCTTTCCATTGTTGGCACAGATGAAAAAGGAAAAGACCTTCGCAAAATCACAGTACCACTGAAAAACTTCTATCAACTTGACTGGGCGCAGGAGTATTGGGGTATCAACTGTGTTATTGAATCAGGCTACGGCAACCGTGATAATCTCCGTCAGGCTATTCAGTTAACGGCAAAATATGCAGAGGCAAAAACTATTTACGGTACAACAGGCTGGTGGGAAACTGCAACGGGCTGGCAGTTCTGTATGCCGGGCAACAGTAACGCAGAGGTTGAACTGACGGAAAAGACAAAGGGTTATTCATTCAGAACTGATGCTGATATTACAGAAACAATGACAGTTATGAAAAACTTTCCTTACTCTGTTGCACCGAAAGAAATTATGTTCCCTACGCTCGCTTACACATTAGTCAGCATACTTGGTACCTTTATGGCGAAGGCGGGTAAAGAAACAAAAACGGTCATTATGCTTTACGGTAAAACAGGTTCTATGAAAACAACGCTGTCACTTTTAATCAATTCCCTTTTCGGCAGGTTCAATGAAGATAATATTCCGATGAACTTCCGTGATACACCGAAAAGTATTCTGAACTATTGCTTCACACTTAAGGATTGTGCAGTTGTCATTGACGATTATCATCCCGGCTCAAGCAGAGAACAGTCGGCACAGGATGCAACAACTCAAGCACTTATACGAGGAATATGTAACAGAGAAGCAAGAGGTGCTCTTGATAAAAGCGGAAGACAAAGAGCAGCTAAAAGACCACAGTGTAATGTGATAATGACTGCAGAATATCTTCCTAATGTGGGTGAAAGCGGTGTAGCAAGATTTCTTTCTCTTGAGCTTAAGCCCGGTGACATTAACCTAAGTGAGCTGACAAAGTATCAGAAGGAAGCAGAGAAAGGAACCTTATCACACTTTACTTTTCTTGCAACAGAAATGCTGAAGGCAAAATTTCTTGACAAAGAAAACGGAGTGAAAGAGCTTTTAGAAAAACTCAAAAGCGGTTTTCTTTCTAACAGAAAGTTTTACAAAGCCAAAACTGATGAAATGAATTTTCATATAAGACCGAGATTATGTGACGATCTTGCAAATTTAAGAATCGGTTTTGAGCTTTACTGTGAAACTCTTTTGTACTATGAAGGTATCACTGCAGAAACAAAAACTCAAATGTTAAATGAGCTTGACAGAATTTTATTGAGACTCGCTGTAACACAGCAGACACTTACGGAAACTGAACAGCCCACAGAAATATTCATCCGAAAGCTTCGCTGTCTTATTGATGTGGGTAAGGCAAATCTTGTTGAGCGAATGATAAGACCGATTGATATGCCGAGAAACCTTGTCGGATATTATGACGATGAAAACTTTTACTTTGAATCTGATGCGGCTTATGCGGCAGTCATAAAATCCTGTTATGTTGTCGGTGAGCATTTCCCTTTAACACAGAAGGCGTTAATCAAAGCACTTAAGAATGAAGGAGTCAGCATCTGTTCAAAGGGCGAATGCACAAGAAATGTCAGAGTATTCGGTACACCCAAGAGGCTTATCTGTATTTCAAAAGAAACGTTTAATAAAAATTTACCGCCTGACGAGGATGAAGATTCTGAAGATGAAGACTTACCTTTTGGTCCCGGCAAGATAGTTGACAGAAAGAAAAGCGAGCCTGAACAGCTCGCCTTTTCTTATGCGGCAGGTAATTAAACGAGGACAAACCAATGCTTACTATTACTTTTTGGATTTTGGTCCGAAGTTTAGCAAGCATTGGATTTGTATCCGCAAATCCGTAAAAACAGAGCGTTTTTACAACCACACCCCAACACAAAAATTAAAGAAAGGAGAATTCCTATGTCAAAACGAAAAAGAGAAATTGATTTTCATGTCTATCTCAGTGAAGAAGAAAACGAAGTGTTAAACAAATTCTGTAAGGTAATGAAAACTGACCGAAGCAAAATTATCAGAGCAATGATTTTAGGAACAAGGCTTGTTGAAGCTCCGCCTGTTGATTACAAACAATTTATTATTGAGCTTCGCAGAGTCGGCACTAATCTTAATCAGCTTACTGCTAAAGCTAACTCAATCGGATTTATTGACCGTGCTGAATGCAGAGAGGTTTTATCTGAGATCCGTTCACTTGAATCTGAGATTGCAAAATATTTTAAGCCGGGTAAAGGTAGGTTTGTTTAATGGCAGTTACAAGAATATGGCCGATAAAAAATAACATTCATCAGGTTGTGTCTTACGCGGCAAACAAAAGTAAAACTGACTTATCAAAATATTCTGACCTTGTTTCATCACTTCACTATGCCGCTGATAAGGATAAAACAAATCTTGAAAGTGAACAGAGACTTCTTGTTGACGGCATTAACTGTGACCCGGATATTGCTGCACAGCAGATGATTGATACAAAAGAAATGTATGGAAAGACGGGAGGCATTGTTGCTTATCACGCATATATTTCTTTTAAGCCGGGAGAGATTATACCCGAAGAAGCACAGCAAGTTGCACTGGAAGTTGCAAGTAAGATGTGGGGAGCTGACTATGAGATGGTTGTTGCCACCCATCTCAATGCTAATTGTGTTCACTGTCATATCGTCATTAATTCTGTTTCAATGACTGACGGAAGAAAGATGAATGAAGACAGAGCGATGTACTGTTTGTTCAGAAAGACGAGTGATGAAATCTGTCTTGAGCACGGATTATCTGTTATTGAAAATCCGAAAGGAAAAAGAATACCCTACAATGTTTACAAAGCAAAGCAGAAAGGTATCAAAACAAAATATGATTATATGCGTGAAGATATTGATTACGCTATTCCGAGAAGCAGAAGTATAAAACAGTTTTTCAGAATTATGAGTCAGAAGGGTTATTGGTTTGATGACGGAAAGATTGGTTACCGTACCGATAAGCACGGAGTCAAGCTTTCAAACCTCGGTGATGAATACTCTTATGAAAGTCTTTGGGATAGGATTAATCATCAGAGGCTGTATGAGGTGGATGAAAATTTTTATAACTATACCCGTGCAAATAACTATCTTAAAAATCAAATCTTTGTTTTCAATTACAGAGGTTATGAGTTTAAAGAATCAGCAGAGCATTACCGATACCCTGAAACCTTCAGCAGAACTGTTTCAGATTTTACAAAGATGATTGTTGGCGGTGCCGTACTCGGTGCTCCTGTTATCGCTCTTTTCTTTCTTGCTCTGTTATTTGTCGGAGCAATAGCTGAAAAGAATAACTGTAATCCGCATCCGTTCTCACCGAAGATGAAATACTCTGCACCGAGGATTGAGTTTATGCATAAGCAGATTGAGCTTGCAATAAATGAAAAGCTTTATGACTTTGCCGAGGTTGATAAATTCATTTCAAGGACTGACATCCGTATGGAAGAGCTTAAAACCCAGCGTAATAAAATTTACAATCAGATAAGAAGATGCAAAGACCCGACGGACAAGGAAGAACTTGTTGCCCGCCGGGATTTTCTTACGTCTGAAATCGGCGCACTGCGTGAAAAAATTAACATTGCAAAACGCATTATCAAGGACAGACCGGGGCTTGAGGAAAGTCTTGAAGCGGAAAAGGCACTTATCCGTGAATGGTACTTCCCCGAAAGAGCACAGGTCAAAGAAAAACATTATGAAGGGAGGTAGATGCTATGAACGCTGAAGAATTATGCAAGAAAATGCAGGAAGAGAAAAAGGCTGACAGTGATGAGTATTATGAAGAAGAAATGTCATCAAGCGAATATTTTTCCAAGTATTCGGGTACACCTCGGTACTCTGTCAGAAAACACTTACAGATTATCAGAGCAGAACAGAAAAAGTATAAAAGAAATTATTGATTTTATGGAGGTAAACTATGTTTAATCAAAACATCAAATCACCGGTAAACATTCCGGTATCAAAAATTCATCCCTTTGAGGGGAATCCCTACAAGGTTCGGGATAACGATGAAATGAATACTCTTATATGCAGCATTCAGGAGCAAGGTATTCTTACTCCTATAATTATCCGACCTATTGAAAACACAGATGAATATGAGGTGATAAGCGGACACCGACGCTTACACGCTACAGTCAAAGCAGGGATGAAAGAAGTCCCTGCTTTTATTTATGCCGTGAACAGAGATGAAGCAGCGATTATGCTCGTTGACAGTAATCTGCACCGTGAGCACATTCTACACTCGGAAAAAGCCTTTGGTGCGACACGTTCCTAACTGAAAAGGTTAGGCACTAATACAAGAACGTGGGTTCTGATTAGTAGAACTGATAATTCGATAGGTAGAATGAGAGAGTAACGTCTTGAAATGCCTACCCTGAGGCTCCGAACGGCTCTTGTCAAAAGCAAGATGTTCGTAAGCTCGGTAAAGTCGGCGGAAGCATACCCAAACAGATAGTAATATGCTGTGGAAAGGTAGATAGAGGTATCTGCTGTATGTGACACGCCGGAGGTCTAAAAATATCTATGGTGAGAATGATAGAAATATCTGACGAACTTGTGAATGTACGGGTCTAAACCTTTTGATATGCAGAAATGTATATTTCCATTCAGATTGGAAGTCAGTGCGGTTGAGTAAAATTCGAATGTATGAAAAACCGTATATTGTTACAGGCAATATCAAGCTGACAGGCTCAGAGCAAGCACCTAAGGAGAAATGTACAGATAGAATTATCGGAACGTGGTAAGCCACAGAACACAATAGTGGTACAGACGAATCAAATAAGCTGTTTTATCTGTGGTGAAAGTGGTGCCACAGTACCTATGAAGCAGTGATAATAAACTGTGGAGGGATAGGCACCAGTCATCAGTCAATTCAATTATCAAAATATCAGAAAAGACATAGGGTTCGAGTAAGACAAAAATTCACTTTCCGAGAAAGGACGGTGATATCCTATGCCAAAGCTGAAAGACCAAAAACTACGGCATAATGAGTATTACGATATGCAAAGCAAATTTGATGAACTCTACGCTCAAAGCAAAGAGGGGTTTGTCTTTAAAAATCTTATGGAAATAATCCAATCGGATAAAAACATAAAGCTTGCATATCGAAACATCAAAAACAACAGTGGTAGTCACACAGCAGGTGTTGACAGAAAAACAATAAGTTTTATTGAAAATTTTGATGAAGAAAGTTATGTCAGGACGGTAAAAGCAAAATTTGCTAATTACAATCCGAAAGCTGTTAAAAGAGTTGATATTCCAAAACCCGACGGAAGAACCCGTCCTTTAGGAATACCGACAATATGGGACAGAATAGTCCAACAATGTATTCTTCAAGTATTAGAACCGATTTGCGAAGCAAAATTCTATGAGCGCAGTAATGGCTTCAGACCTAATCGTTCAGCAGAAAATGCAATAGCACAGGCAATGTTCTATATGCAAAGAGTTAATTTGCATTATGTAGTAGATATTGACATAAAAGGTTTCTTCGATAATGTGAATCATGCAAAACTTATCCGTCAGATGTGGTCACTCGGAATACAAGATACAAAACTTTTAAAGGTAGTCAAAAGAATGCTCAAAGCACCTGTTTTAATGCCTGACGGACAGTTGGTCTACCCTGATAAAGGAACACCGCAAGGCGGTATCTTATCACCGCTGCTGTCTAATATCGTATTAAATGAACTTGATTGGTGGATTTCAAGTCAATGGGAAACATTTCCCACCCGACACGAATACCACGCAAGGGGTGACAGGTTTGATGCATTGAAACGTAACTCTAAATTAAAGGAAATGTATATTGTTCGTTATGCAGATGATTTTAAAATCTTTTGTCGTACAAGAAGTGACGCTAAGAAGATTTTCACGGCGGTTGAAAAATGGCTCAACGAGAGATTGCACTTAGAAATCTCA
>JBGVGM010000174.1:0-22472 GCA_045121655.1 Acutalibacteraceae bacterium
ATCCGGATAAGTGGTGGAGTCTGTCATAGAGCAGCAATAGCTGTTTTATTTATTAAGGATTGTTTTTGATGTAATCAAAATCGGCAGAATCCGTTCAGCGGATTTTATTTTTTTGCCCTGACACTCCATATTAGATGTAAAAGAAAAAGGAGGGTATGGACTATGAGTCCAATCACAATCACAGCTCTGGTGCTGTTTGCAATCACTTATGTGCTTATGCTTGCGTTCCAGAAAATCAGACCTTATGTAACCGTAACATCGGCAATTATTTTCGTCATTCTCGGTATAATCGCTGCAGCTAACCCTGCACTTTTCGGTGAAGGCTTCTTCAATCTCGGTGGGGGCAGTTACGTTTACGGAATAGGCGACGCACTTAGGGAAATCGACTGGAATGTTATTATGATGATTTCCGGTACAATGGGTACTGTTTATCTCTTCATTGAGTCGAAAATGCCTCAGCTTATGAGTGATATTCTTATTTCAAAAATGCCTAACGTTAAGTGGACAGTTGTTGCACTTTCACTTTTTGCAGGTATAGTTTCCGCTTTTGTTGACAATGTTGCAACCGTGCTTATGATTGCTCCCGTTGCTCTTGCTTTCTGTAAAAAGCTGAACATTTCACCTGTTTCCTCAATTATCTGCATTGCAGTTTCTTCAAACCTTCAGGGTGCTGCAACCTTGGTTGGTGACACAACATCAATTCTCCTTGCAAAGGCAGCAAACCTCGACTTCTCCGACTTCTTTGTAACAGAAGGTAAGCCCGGTATGTTCTGGGTGGTTGAAGCAGGTGCAGTTATGAGTGCCCTTATTATCCTCTTTATGTTCAGAAAGGATACAGGTAAGGTTGACTTCAACGGCAGAACAAAGGTAGAGGACAAGTTTCCCACCTTCCTTCTTGTAGGAACAGTTGTGACACTTATTGCAGTTTCATTTATTCCTTATAAGGATGCTGTAGCTCCCGGTCAGCTTTATAAGCCTGATATTACAAACGGTATTATCTGTATTGCTTACTTCCTTATTGGTGTAATCCGTGAGCTTATGAGAAAGAACACAGAGCTTATCAAAAACGCATTCAAGGAAATCGACTACTACACAATCGTGCTTCTTGCAGGTCTTTTCGTTGTAATCGGCGGTGTAAAGAATGCAGGTGTTATCAATGTTCTCGGTTCGGCAATTGCTTCAATGGGCTCAGGCTCAAAGTTCCTTGTTTACACAATTATTGTGTGGATGAGCGTGCTTCTTTCAGCCTTTATTGATAACATTCCTTACACAGCAACAATGCTCAGCATTGTACCCGTTATCGCTGCAGAGCTGGGTATGGAGCCTACACTTCTTTACTACGGACTTCTCTGCGGTGCAACTCTCGGCGGTAACCTTACACCTATCGGTGCAAGTGCAAATATTGCAGGTATCGGTATTCTACGTAAGGAGGGCTATGAGGTTAAGAGTACAACCTTTATGAAATTCGGTGTACCTTTTACCCTTGCAGCAGTTGTTACAGGTTATCTTCTTCTCTGGTTTATATGGGCGTGATAAAAAAGCACCTTCGGGTGCTTTTTTTAATGCAAAATGCAAAATGCAAAATGCAAAATGACCCCTCAGTCAGACCTTCAGTCTGACAGCTCCCCTTAAAAGGGGAGCCAAGACTTGCCGTCCCTGAAAGGGGAGCCAAGAATAGATGTTCAAATATACAGAGCAGAACACTTGCCACTCCCTTTGGGAGAGGTGTCACGAAGTGACGGAGAGGGCAAAGCGTCCGTCACCAACACACCCAACCAATGTAAACAACATACAACAAAAACAATGTTTTCTATAATTATTTTTACTTTTATTTTTTTATAAAGTTTTACTATTTTTATTGTATTATTGTGTGGTAAACCCTCAGAACCCTTATAAACAGGGGCTTTCAGAGCCACACAATCACCACACAATGTGCCACACAATAAAGACTTTGTGTGTTATATTATTTCTATGAAATTGTCATCAGTAAGTTCTGTCTTTTTCCACCATCGCTGACTTCCGTATTCCTTGAATTGCTTCGGCTCTTTCTGTCTCACCCAATCCCTCATAACCACACAAAAGAATCATCCACGACTGCCTTGAAGAATTTCCGTCAGAACAGAAATTCTTAAGATTCTTTAATACCTATTGTTTTTTCCTTTATGAATGTTATAATGAAGATACCGAAATAAAGAAAGGGTGTTATCTATGAAGAAAACAAGAAAGCTTATGTCAGTAATCCTTACGGTATTTCTTTTGTTCAGTTCAATATCCTTTGCTTTTGCCGCCGATGCCTCAACGGTAGAGAATGATATTGCCTACATTAAAGAAAACGGCAACGGTTATCTCAGAGACAGATGTGAAGCTTTTGAAGAGAGATTAAAGCTTTATGCAACCGACGAAGAAAAGTATAAGGATGATATTGACTACATTTATTCTGAAGTTGATGAAATGATTGCAAGATTGCAGGATTGTGCAAAGGGTAATCATAATTTAAGCTATTTAATGAGTGATTGTTATCCACACCCGTGTACCGCAAGGGTATTTTGCGCTTATTGTACATACCACGTTAACAATGCCAAGCTTCAAACAAAACACGCTAACCATATTGATAAAGACAAAAATGATGTTTGCGATGCTTGCGATTTGGAATTACACTATCAGGAATGTAGCCATATTTGTCATAATGATAGCTTTATTGTAAGTAAAATCATTATGCCCATTCTTATGTGGATTTGGGATGAGCTGGATATTGAAGAATTCTGTGAATGTGGTATGTATCACGGACATTATATAAGTTTTTTATAAAAAGTAAAGATAACTGAAAAGCAGACGGAAATTTCTCCGTCTGCTCTCTTTTTATTTTATCATCTCAGAAAACATTTCCTCAGAAATAACCGTAATTCCAAGGTCGTTTGCCTTTTTAAGCTTGCTGCCTGCATCTTCACCTGCAAGAACAAAGGCTGTTTTCTTTGAAACGCTGCCCGAAGCCTTACCGCCGAAAGATTCAATAATCGCAGTAGCCTCTGAACGGGTATACTTAGAAAGTGTGCCCGTAAGTACAAAGGTCTTACCCTCGAAACGGTTGTCCTTGATTTCCTTCTGACTTTCCATATTAAGCCCAAGCTCTTTAAGGCGCTCAATAAGCTCACGGCTTTCGCTATGGGAGAAAAAGTCCGTTACGCTTTCAGCCATGATTCTGCCAAAGCCTTCAATACTTTCAATTTCCTCAGTTGTGGCGTTCATAACCTTTTCCATTGTGCCGAAATTTTCCGAGAGAAGTGAAGCAGTTTTCTGACCGATGTGCCTTATGCCAAGAGCAAAAATCAGCCTTGAAAGGTCGTTTTGCTTACTTTTTTCTGCTGCTGTGAGAAGGTTCTGAGCACTCTTTTCGCCCATTCGCTCTATTGAAGCAATATCCTCTTTTTTTAGGGTGTAAATATCGGCTGCCGTTCTGATAAGCCCCTCTTTTACAAGGGTTTCAAGCACTGCAGTGCCAAGTCCCTCAATATCCATAGCATCTCTTGAGCAGAAGTGAATAAGGTTTCTGAGAAGCTGATTGGGGCAGTCGGGATTACAGCAGCGAAGTGCGGCCTCGTCCTTTTCTCTTGTTACCTTACCGCCGCATGAGGGGCAGATATCGGGAATTTTATAGGGTACGGCATTTTCGCTGTGGCTCACAACGGAAAGCACCTCAGGAATAATGTCGCCTGCCTTGCGGATAATAACTCTGTCACCGATGCAGATACCCTTTTCGTCAATGAAATCCTGGTTGTGAAGGGTAGCTCTTGAAACTGTTGTACCGGCAAGAAGTGTAGGCTCAAAAATGCCCGTAGGTGTAAGCACACCTGTTCTGCCCACGTTGATTTCAATATCTAAAAGAGTTGTTTCCTTTTCCTCGGGAGGATACTTGAAAGCAAGTGCCCACTTAGGAAATTTTGCCGTTGAGCCAAGAAGCTCACGTGAGGAGAAATCGTCAACCTTTATAACTGCACCGTCAATATCAAAGGGGAGAGTGCCTCGGTTTTCACCGATACGGACTATTTCTTCAATTGCCTTTTGGATGTTTGCACATCTCTTGTAAAACGGCACAGTAGTAAAGCCGAGCTCCTTAAGGTAGTCAAGAGAATCTTTGTGGCTCGTCAGCTCCTTGCCCTCAATACGCTGAATATTAAAGACGAAAATATCAAGCTTTCTCTTAGCAGTAATCTGAGGATTCTTCTGTCTCAGTGAACCTGCAGCAGCATTTCTCGGATTTTTAAAGGTCTTTTCGCCGTTTAATTCCTGCTCGGTTGTAAGCTCAAGGAAAACCTCTCTGGGCATATAAACCTCACCTCTGACCTCTAAAATGGGCAGGGGGGTATTTATTTTTAAGGGTACGTTACGGATAGTTCTGATGTTTGCCGTAACATCTTCGCCTACTTTTCCGTCACCTCTTGTCGATGCCCTTACAAGTACACCGTTTTCGTATTCAAGTGAAACGGAAAGGCCGTCAATTTTCGGCTCAACGACATAAACCGGGTCTGATACTGCACCTTTAACTCTGTTGTCGAAAGCACCGACGTCATCGAAGCTGAAGCCGTCCTGAAGGCTTTCCATAGGCACTGTATGCTCGACGGGAGTGAACTGACCGTCAGCCTTGCCGCCAACACGGTGGGTAGGACTGTCAGCTGTTAAGAGCTCAGGATACTTTTCTTCAATTGCAATAAGCTCGTGAAGAAGTCTGTCATACTCGAAGTCCTCAATTTCGGGCTCGTCGTTTTCGTAGTACTTTTTGTTGTGGTATTCTATTATTGCTCTCAGCTCTTCTGAGCGTTTTTTATTATTATCAAAATCAGTCATTTCTTTTCTCCTCGCTTAAGTGTGCCCTCGTAAAACTCTCTTTTAAACCACACGTCGTCAACGGTGAACTCTTTTCCGTTAAGATAGGAAAGTTCTTCGGCATCGGTTGTGAAGTTGAAAATCAGCTTGTATGAGCAAAGGCACTGCTTCTTGTAACCGCTTTCCTTGTTTTGTTTGTTATTGCCGTATTTTCCGTCACCTAAAAGTGGGTGGCCGATTGATGCCATATGGGCTCTTATCTGATGTGTTCTGCCCGTAAGAAGGTCAATTTCAAGAAGGGAAAGTCCGTTGTCATAGCCGAGAACGGTGTATTTTGTTCTGATGAACTTTCCGCCGCTCTGCTGAACTTTGGAAATGAAAACCTTGTTTTTCTTTTCGTCTTTCACGAGAAAACCCTCAAGGGTGTCGGTTTTCTTGTCCATCTTTCCGTGAACTATGCAAAGGTAAAGCTTGTGAAGCTCTCTGTCTTTCATTTTCTGATTGAGCACTCTAAGAGCCGTTGCAGTTTTTGCACAGATTACAATTCCGCTTGTGTTGCGGTCAATTCTGTTGACAAGTGCAGGGGCAAAGGAGCTTTCCTCATCGGGCTTGTATTCGCCCTTTTCAAAAAGATAGCGCTTTACTCTTGTAATAAGAGTGTCAACATACTCGGTTTCGTCAGGGTGGGAGAGAAGCCCCACCTTTTTGTTAAGAAGAATAATGTTCTCGTCCTCGTAGACAATGCTGAGCTGTTTTCCTGCACTCATAAAGTCGTAAACAGTCTCCTTCTTTTCTAAAAGCTCGTCGTTTATATAAAGGTCAACAACGTCGCCTACACTGAGCTTGGTTGAAATTTCTGCTCTTTTGCCGTTGACCTTGATTCTTTTGATACGCACGTATTTATACATAAGCGCCTTGGGAAGCTTAGGAAAGCTTTTTAAAAGAAACTTGTCAAGCCGCTGATTGGCGTCGTTGGGTTTTATGGTATAGCTTTTCACTTGTTAACATCCTTTTTCAGTTTACTCCAAGGCTTAGTATAACACAAATTCTAATAAAAGTGAAACGAATTTTAAATTTTTTTAATTCAATAGGCTTATACACTTGAAATACACATTAAATTTATATATAATAGTAAACGTATAACTATGACTGCGTGTGTTTTCAACGCAGAATAACGTTAAAAGTAAAGGAGACAACAACTATGAAAAAGTTATCGTTTAAAGCTTTTGTCAGTTTAGTGCTTGTTTTAGTGCTCAGCTTTTCCGTGATTTATATGCCCGGAATGAGCTTTGATGCTTCAGCAGCGGACTGTTCAAAGGGACATACCTTCACAGAGCAGAGACTCGGTGAAAAATATCTTAAAAGTCAGGCAACCTGCGGAAAGGCAGCTGTATACTACTATTCATGTGCAGTATGCGCTTTAAGCTCAGGTGAAACCAACGAAGCCAAAACCTTCGTTTACGGCACAGCTCCCGACCACAACTGGGGCACAGCCGTTAAGGTTGCAGCAACCTGCACAGAGGACGAAATGATGGTTCAGACCTGCAGCCGCTGCAATCAGAAGTACGTTAAGAAAACAGCCGGTACTGCTCTTGGTCACCTTGAGGAAATCAGAAGTAACGGCGACGGTACTCACTCAAAGGTCTGCAGAAGAGCATGCGGACTCAACGAAAAAGAAAAGTGCTCAACCAAGAACCCTGTTTGCGGTGTGATTCCCACCTGTGACGTGTGCAAGACCGTTTACGGTACAACTGCAGCTCACGAGCTTGGTGATGCAACAATCACAAAGAACCCCACCTGTACAGAAAAGGGTGAGGCTGTAAGAAGTTGTGTACGTTGCGAGCATAAGGAAACCGAAGCAATTGACGCTCTCGGTCACGATTACAAGGTTGTTTCAGTTATCACAAAGGTAACTTGCGAAACAGACGGCAAGGAAAGCGTTAAGTGTTCAAGATGTAACGATACAACTGAAAGAACAGTTAAAGCTCTCGGCCACGCATACAAAAAGACAACTGTTGCTGTTACTTGCCAGACAGACGGCTACGACCTTTTTGAATGTGAAAACTGCAATCACAGCTACAAGGACAACTGGGTAAAAGACAGACAGCACGATTACCTTGAAACAAAAACAGACGCAACCTGCACAAAGCCCGGCCTTATTACATACAGCTGTAAGACCTGCGGTGCTTCAAAGGAAAGCGTTATAATCCCCGCTCTCGGCCATCAGATGAGCGGTTTCACCGAAACAAAGGCTCCCACCTGTACAGAGGACGGGCTTAAGACCGACACTTGCTCGAGATGCTCAAGAACAGTTACAGAAACAGTTCCCGCAACAGGTCACGACCTTATTGTAGATGTAATTCCTGCAACCTGCCTTGAAGAAGGCTTTACAAGAAGCAGATGTAAGAACTGCTCATACGTAACAGAAAGCAACCGTGTTTCAGCACTCGGTCACGATAAAAAGGTTACAAACGCAATTCCTGCAACCTGCATATATGAGGGATATATCGTATACACCTGCTCAAGATGTAACGTTGAAGCAAGAGAAAAGGTGGCACCTCTCGGTCACGATTACGAATACACCTCAGATAATAACGCAACCTGCACAAAGGACGGCACAAGAACCGGTAAGTGCAAAAACTGTCCTCAGACAATTACCGGTGAACCTGACCCCGGCTCAGCTCTCGGTCATAAGTTCACTCTTTATATCAGCAACAACAACGCAACCTGCACAGACAATGCAACAGAATGGGCTGCATGTGACAGAGGCTGCGGTGCAAAGGACGTAAGAGATATTGAAAATTCAGCTCTCGGCCATGTTCCCGAAGTCATTCCCGGCAAGGAAGCTACCTGCACAATGACAGGTCTTACAGACGGTGAAAAGTGCAAGAGATGTAATGAAACAACCAAAAAGCAGGAAGTTATTCCCGTTAAGGAACACGATTATTCTCAGGAAATCATCACTGCTCCTACCTGCTCAGTTTCAGGTACAGCAAACTACAAGTGTGTCGCCTGCGGTCATACCTATGTAGGCGAAGTTCCTGCAACAGGTATTCACAGATTTGACGAAGGCACAGAAACCGTTAAGGTTACTTGTGACGAGGACGGCGAAAAGCTTTACAAGTGCCTTGACTGCGGTGAAACAAAAACAGAAAAAATTAACCGTCTCGGCCACGTATTTTCAACAGAATACACTGTTGACATTCAGGCAACCTGCTACAGAGAAGGCGAAAAGTCATATCACTGTACAAGAGAAGGCTGTACGGCAAAGGACGGCACAGTAAAGCTTCCTATGACTCAGCACGACCTTGGCGATTATGAATCAAACAATGACGCAACCTGTGAAAACGACGGTACAAAGAGCAAGAAGTGTAAGGTTTGTACTTATAAGACGAGCCCCATTCAGGACAACGGCTCAGCTCTCGGCCATAAGTTCACAAACTACGTTTCAGACGGCAATGCAACCTGCACAGTTGACGGCACAAAAACTGCTTACTGTGACAACGGATGCGGAACAAGAAACACCGACGTTGAAAAAGCAACCGGACACGAAGAGGTTATAAACGCTGCAAAAGAACCGACCTGCACAGAGCCCGGCTTCACAGAGGGTAAAACCTGCGGTAAGTGCGGCGAAATCCTCGTAGCTCAGGTAATGCTTGATCCCACAGGTCACAACGAAGCAACAAAGGCTAAAAAGGCTGCTACCTGCACAAAGACTGGTCTTACAGAGGGCGTTTACTGCATTATCTGTAAGAAGGATATTATTCCTCAGGAAGTAACTCCCAAGCTCGGCCACGATTGGAAAAAGACTTACACCAAGGCTACAACCTCAAAGGACGGTAAAATCGACTACGAGTGTGAACGCTGCGGTAAGGAAGCAACAAAGAAGGTAAGCAAAATCGCTTCAATCAAGCTTGCTGAAAGCACCTTCTACTACAACGGCGAAGCTCAGACTCCCGAAAAGGCAGTAATCAAGGACGCAGACGGCAAATCACTCAAGCTCGGCACAGATTACGATTTCGACTACTCATCAGGCAACTTCTCAGCAAAGGTTGGCACATATAAGATTAAGATAGTCTTCAAGGGCAAGTACTCAGGCAGCAAGACTCTTTCCTTCAAGATTGTTCCCGCTATGGTAAAAACAATCAAGGCTACTGCAACAACAACCTCAATTACTCTCAAGTGGAGCAAGTCAGAGGGTGCAATAGGCTACAGAATTTACCGTTACGACACATCAAAGAAAAAGTGGGTAACAGTTAAGAGCACAACAAAGGAAAGAACCTACACTGTAAAGAATCTTAAAGCAGGCACAGGCTATACCTTCGCAATCAAGCCCTATTATAAGAAGGGTGACACAGTTATCTGGAGCAAGTACACTCAGTTTGCAACAGCAACTTCACCTGCAACTCCCAAGCTTGTTGTAACAAAGAAAGCAAGAACAGCTACACTTACATGGGATAAGATAAGCGGTGCAACAGGATATGTTGTTTACTATTCATACGAGAAGAACGGCAAATATACAAAGCTTGACACGACTAAGGCTCCGACCTATACAGTTAATAATCTCACAATAAATAAAGTTGTATACTTTAAGGTAAGAGCTTACAAGAAAACATCAAGCGGAAATGTTTACAGTGCTTATTCTGCAGTAAAAAGTGTAAAACCCACTCTTTTCTGATAAATAACGCTTAAAAAAGGAGAGAAAAATATGGCAAGAAACCATGAAGTAACAACGAAGCATGACCTTCTCAATGCTGACGGTACTCTGAATGAGCCCGGCTGGTCAAAGAGTCTTATCCAGACCTACAACAGAGAGAGTATTGCAGCGCCCAAGTTCAAAATCAAGGAATGGGACTACTATCTTATCCTTGCTGATAAGCACGCTGTAGCTTTCACTCTTTCAGACGACGGCTACATCGGTATGCAGTCCGCTTCACTGCTTGTTTTTGACGAAAACAACCCATGGGAACAGACAAGCTCAATTCTCAACTTCTTCCCTATGGGCAAGTATAAGCTTCCCAGAACAAGCGAAACAGGCGATATTCACTATCACGACAAAAAGCTCGACCTCGACTTTATTGTAACTGAGGGTAAGAGAAGAATCGTTGGTGAATACAGAAAGTTCAAGGACGGAAAGACACTTAAGGTTGACATTACCCTTACTCAGCCTCCTATGGACACAATGGTTATTGCCACACCGTGGAAGGAAAGCAAAAAGGCTTTCTATTACAATCAGAAAATCAACTGCATGAGGGCAGAGGGGTATGCTGAATTTGATGGTGTAAGATATGAATTCAACCCTGAAACAGACTTCGGCACCCTTGACTGGGGCCGTGGAGTCTGGACGTATGACAATACATGGTACTGGGGCAGCGGTAACGCTGTTGTAAACGGCAAGCCCTTCGGCTGGAACATCGGCTACGGTTTCGGTGACACAACTGCTGCTTCAGAAAATATCCTTTTCTACGACGGAAAGGCACATAAGCTTGACGATATTTCCTTTAATATCCCGAACGGTTCAGATTATATGAAGGATTGGACCTTCACCTCAAGTGACGGTAGATTCGAAATGACCTTCAAGCCTGTAATTGACCGTGCTGCAAAAATCAGCCTCAAGGTAATTGAAACTGACCAGCATCAGGTGTTTGGCAGAATGAGCGGTAAGGCTGTTCTTGACAGCGGCGAGGTTCTTGAAATCAAGGACGTAATGTGCTTTGCCGAAAAAGTAAGAATGAAATATTAATTTAAAATACGGAGGATAAAAAATGAAAGTTCTTGTAGTTGGAGCAGGTGCCATCGGCGGTACCGTAGCAGTACTTCTCAAAAAAGAGGGATATGACGTCAGAATCAAGTGCCACATTCCCGAAATTAAGGAGCTTATTGAATCAAAGGGTTTCTATCTTCACGGTGCAAAGGGCGAACATCACGTAGATTTCAAGTGCTACCACGAGGTAGAGGAATTCGGTGATGAAAAGTTCGATATCATTATTATTGCAACAAAGTATGCTCACGTTGCAGCATCAGCAAAGCTTATTCTTCCTTACCTTGCTGAAGGCGGTATTATCGTAGGTATGCAGAACGGTATTCTTACAGAAGAACTTGCAGAAATCGTTGGCAGAGATAAGGCAGTAGGCTGTATGATCGGCTTCGGTGCAACAAGAAACGCTGACAACGACGTTACAATGACAAGCCTTGGCGAATACTATGTTGGTATGCTTGACGGACAGAAGACTCCTATGCTTGAAAAGTTTGCTGAAATGCTCAGCCACGTTGTTCCCGCTCAGGTTACACTCGACATCAAGGGACGTCAGTACTCAAAGCTTATTATCAACTCCTGCATCAACGCAGTTGCAGGTATCACAGGTAAGAAGCTCGGTGTAATTCTCAAGGATGTAAGAGCTCAGGATCTTTTCCTTAATATTGCAAGAGAAGGTATGGCAGTTGCTAAGGCTATGAACATCAAGGTTCCCAAGTACGGCGCAGTTCTTGAATACAGAATGCTTGCTCTCAGTAACGCAAAGTGGTACAACAGCATTGTTAAAATCGTTGTACGTATGGTAGGTAAGCTTTATTCAGACGTTAAGCCCTCAACTCTTCAGTCAATTGAAGCAGGGGAGAAGACCGAAATTGATATCCTCAATGGCTTCTTTGTTACAAACGGTCTTAAGTATAACGTACCTACACCCGTTAACACAAAGCTTGTTCAGATGATTCACGAAATTGAAGAGGGCAAGAGAGTTTGCACTCCTGACAATTTAGCTGAATTTTAATTGAATGAATACATAAAACCACCCGAAGAAAATCAACTCTTCGGGTGGTAGCTTTTTATAGTCAGGCTTTTTTAATATCAAACCAGAATTCAACGCCGTGTTCTTTGTTGATTACACCGTATTTCTGCTTGTGTAAATCCTGGATTGTTGCAACGATTGAAAGTCCCAGACCGAATCTGCCTTCCTTTCGTGAATGAGCCTTGTCGGCTCTGTAAAAGCTTTGCCAGATGTTTTCAATATCTGTTCCGGAAACAGGTTTGCCTGAGTTGTAAACGCTGAGTCTGTAGGCGTTTTCCGTCTCCTTGCAGGTGATTATGATTTCACGCTCAAAGTCAAGGTGGCTCAGTGCATTTGAAAAATAGTTGTTGAATACTGAGGATAGAAGCTCTCCGTCGCCTCTGCCCATATATGAATCGGGAATGTCAACGGTAAGGTTTATATCGCAGTTTTTGAAATTGAGACGTCTGCCGTCAATAAGCTCAGTTACAAAGCGCTTGATTGAAAAACTGCTTTCGTTAAGATTGTAGGAAGCTGAGCTGTACTGAAGCTGCTCCATAAGCCGAACAATAAGGTTGTTCATCTTGTCTGCTTCTTCAATTATAATGTCGCAGAATTCTTCAGTTGAATCCTTGTCGATACCGTATTTGATACCTTCTGCGTAGCCTTGGATAATTGAGATAGGCGTTTTAAGCTCGTGAGAAGCATTTGCCACAAAGGAGCGTCGGGCTTTTTCCTGCTTTCTTTCCTGTTCGATGTCCGATTCCAGCTTGCGATTTTCGCTTTTAAGCTCCTTCAGCGATTTTGAAAGGGAAGATGAAAGAAAGTTGATGTTGTCGCTTAGCTCGTCAATCTCCTTATTTCTGAAATGGGGACAAACCTCGTTGAAATCGAGAGCAGCCATTTTCCGGGTTGTTGATTTGATTATCTGAATAGGGTCAAGATACATCTTGGCTACCAGTGAAATAACAATAAGTACACTGACAAGAATTGTAATGCTCAGCACGAGCAGCACCCAGCTGGCAGTTTTTGCGTTGCCTTTTATAAGGTCGGTCGAATAGTAAACCTCGATTCCCATATCAGTGCCGTAAAATGTGCCGTAAACAAGGTATTGTGCCGTAGTGAAAAACTCCTGACGTATTTCAAAATAGCTTCCGTCAGGGTAGGTTTCCTGAGAAATCAGCTTCATAACACGGGGACTCAGCTTGATTTCGCTTTCTGTTGAGTCCGTATGGGCTTCCTCGTAAACTGTTTTATTACTGTCTGTAGTGTAAATCAAACGGTCACGTGGAGAATAAATTTCAACATAAAGGCTGTTATTGGCTTCTATGTCTGAAAGCTCACTTTTAAATGTGTCGCTTTTATAGTTCAGTTCTGCAATTTCTTTTGAAGAGGCTATCATGGAGTTCTTTGCAGCAAGGAGAAATATGTCATCCATAAACTCAAACTGCATATAAGAGAAAAGCGACATAAAAAGGACGATTAAAGTAAGATTCGTCAAAGAAAAGCGGCGTCTCAGAGCACTGTACTGTTTCTTTTTTCTCATCAGTTTTCCTCGATTTTGTATCCGATACCGTAAACGGTTTTAAGGTGCTTGTTACCCCAATCACCGAGCTTTGTTCTGAGCCTTGCAACGTGGGAGTCAACGGTACGGATATCGCCGGTAAAATCGTATCCCCAAATACTGTCAAGAAGCTGTTCACGGCTGAAAACTCTGCCTGAGGATTCAAGAAGAGCTTTAAGAATATTATATTCCTTAAGTGTCAGTTCAACCTCTTTGCCCTCAAGCTTTACCTCGTGGGCTTCATCGTTGAAAATAAGGTCGCTGAATTCTCTTTCGGCTGAAGTTGAACCTGAATTGTTTACACGTCTGAGAAGAGCCTCAACGCGCTTTACAAGAATTACGGGGCTGAACGGCTTTGTAACGTAATCGTCAGCACCTGATTCGTAGCCTGTAAGCTCGTCGAATTCCTCACTTCTTGCTGAAAGCATAATAACGGGAACGTTGGAGCTTTCCCTGATTTTTCTGCAAACCTCCCAGCCGTTAATACCGGGCATCATGATATCGAGAATAATGAGGTCAATGCCGTTTTTGTTCTGCTCGAAAAGTTTGTAAGCCTCGTCGCCGTCTTCGGCTTCAATAATGCTGTAGCCTTCCTTCTTTAAAAAGTCACCCACAATTTTGCGGATTCTTTCTTCGTCATCGGCAATCATAATTGTCTTCATAGTTTTCCACCTTTCAAAATCAATCCATTAATATCATAGCATAAAACAAAAAACTATACAATTACCTTTTAGTCATAATTTGTTAAAAATTAAAAATTATTACATATGTATTGCGAAAGACTTAAGGTGCTTCCATTCTAAGTAAATTAATACTTTTCGTATTGACACGGAAAAGTTATTGGTATACAATTTTAAATGTATATCTCTGCTCAATACATTTAACGAAGGAGAAATATTATGATTACAGTTAATGGAGGAAATGTTTTCCATCTGCAGACAAATAATACCAGTTATATTTTCCGAGTTCTCAGCTCAGGTCAGCTTGAAGCTCTTTATTACGGAAGAAAAATAAGAAACACAGAATCATTTGAATACCTTTACGATAAGCATTTAAGCGGTTTTTCAAACAGCGTTGCCTATTCTCAGGACGACACATCGCTTTCACTTGACCATATTGCTCTTGAATTTTCTGCTTACGGTAAGGGAGATTACAGAATGCCTGCTGTTCAGATTATGAGCAAGGATGGTAATTTCACAACAGATTTCAAGTATAAGTCACACGGTATCACAAAGCTTAAGCCTTCCCTCAGAGGTCTTCCATCAAGCTACGGCGAAAGCGAAACTCTTACCGTTGTTCTCGAAGATAAGGTGCTTGGTGCAGAAATCCACCTGCTTTATACTGTTTACGAGGAGTGCAACGTAATTACAAGAAGCACAAGAATCATCAACACAGGAAAAACTCCTTTCCATATCAAGTCTGTTATGAGTATGCAGCTTGATATGCCTATGGATGATTACGTAATGCTTACCTTTGACGGTGCATGGACAAGAGAAAGATATAAAAACGAGCACGTGCTCAATTCAGGCGTGTGCGAGGTTGGCTCAATCACAGGTGCGTCTTCAAACAGACACAACCCCTTCTTTGCTGTACGTCATAAGGAGTGTACCCAGGACAAGGGTGACGTTTACGGCTTCAACCTTGTTTATTCAGGCAACCATACAGCAAGAGCTGAGGTCTCAACTCACTCAATTCTACGTATTCAGAACGGTATCAATCCCTTTGAGTTTGACTGGCTTCTTTCCGAGGGTGAGATTTTTGATTCGCCTGAAAGCGTAATGACCTTCAGCAACAAGGGACTTAACGGAATGAGCCACAATATGCACGACTTTGTAAAAGAGCATATTGTAAGAGGAACATGGAAACACAAGGAAAGACCGATTCTCGTTAACAACTGGGAAGCAACCTTCTTTAACTTCAACGAAAAGAAAATCCTTGAAATTGCAAAGGCAACCAAGGATTTAGGTGCAGAAATGTTTGTTCTTGACGACGGTTGGTTCGGCAAGAGAAACAACGATAAAGCAGGTCTCGGCGACTGGACAGTAAACCTTAAAAAGCTGCCCAGCGGTATCGGCGGACTTGCAAGTAAAATCAATGAAATGGGCATTAAGTTCGGTCTGTGGGTTGAGCCTGAAATGGTAAATCCCGATTCCGACCTTTACCGTGCTCACCCCGAATGGGCTGTTACAACTGATGTATATAAACCCTCAGAAGGCAGAAATCAGCTTATTCTTGACCTTACAAATCCTGAGGTTGTGGATTTTATAATCAACACAATGACCGACGTTTTCTCAAGCGGTAACATTGAGTATATCAAGTGGGATAACAACCGTCACTTCTCCGACGTATTCTCAAGAAGAAAGGGTGCAAGAAGCGGCGAATTCTTCCACAGATATATGATGGGTCTTTATGAAATCTGGGGTGCACTTACTGAAAAATTCCCCGACATTCTCTTTGAGGCCTGCTCAAGCGGCGGCAACAGATTTGACCTTGGTACATTCTGCTATATGCCTCAGTGCTGGACAAGTGACAACACTGACCCTCTTGACAGACTTTACATTCAGAGCGGTACTTCCTACGGCTACCCTCAGTCTGTAATGACAATGCATGTTGCTGCTGCTGTAAGCCTCAACGACTTCCGTTTCTCAAGCGTTGAGCAGCGATTCAACGTTGCTTCATTCGGTCTTTTAGGCTATGAGCTCGACGTAACTCAGCTTTCACGCTTCGACAGAGCCGCAGTTAAAAAACAGATTGAATACTATAAGCAGCACAGAAAGCTCCTTCAGTTCGGCGATTTCACAAGAATCGGAGATGTATTCACCGACAACATTATGAAGTGGCAGATTACCTCAAAGGATAAGAGTGAGGCGATGCTTGGCTATTTTGTTGACCGTGTTGTACCTAACCCTGCAAATGAGGTTATCAAATTTGCAGAGCTTGACGAAAGCAAGGATTACGACCTTAAAATCCGTCAACAGGTTATTAATATCAAATCTGTAGGCGAGATTATCAATCAGCCTCTTCCTAAGAAGCTTGATATGGACGACGGAAAGCTTTACGAGTTCCTTTGCAATACAATCAAGCTTAAAAACGAAAAGGAAGAATTCACAGCAGGCGGTGACTCACTTATGTATTCAGGCTTCAGACCTCAGCAGAGAGGTTTTAATCTTAAAAACGCACGTATGCTGTTTGATAACGATTCAAGAATGTATTACATCAAAGCAAAATAAGTTAAAATACAGAGAGGTAAATGTAAAAAATGATTAACCATGAAACTGTAGAAGTTTGCAGATGCTTTAATATAAAGGGTGAAGCTGTCAGCCACGAAAACATAACAGGCGGACATATCAATACAACAAGTCTTATCGCCTTTAACCGTAACGGTGAAACCAAGCAGTATCTTGTTCAGGAAATCAACACCCACGTTTTCAGAAATCCCGATAACCTTATGAGCAATATCGTAAGTGTTACTCAGTATCTCAGAAGCAAGATTGCCGAAGCAGGGGGTAACCCTGACAGAGAAACTCTCACCTTCCTTCCTGCAAAAGACGGAAACTATTATTATTACTACAACGACAAGTGTTGGAGAATTTACAATTATGTAGATAACGCTTACACTCTTAACCTTATTGAAAACGCAACTGTTTTTGAAAACGCAGGAAGAAGCTTCGGTATGTTCCAAAGACACCTCAGCGATTATCCTATGCATAATCTCCACGAAACAATCAAGGATTTCCACAATACACCCAAACGTCTTGAAAATCTGAGAAAGTCAGTTGAAGCTGACGTAAAGTGCAGAGCAGCATCAGTTGAAGAAGAAATCAAGTTTGTTTTTGACCGTACAGACGATGCAAAATATGTCTTGGATCTTCACAAGAAGGGACTTATTCCTCTTCGTGTTACCCATAATGACACAAAGCTCAACAATATTCTTTTTGATAAAGAAACAAATGAGGCAATCTGCGTTATTGACCTTGACACAATTATGCCGGGGCTTTCCCTCTACGACTTCGGTGATGCCATCCGTTTCGGCGGCAACACAACCTTTGAGGATGACGATAATCTCGACAACGTAAAAATTTCAATTGAGCTTTTCGAAAGCTTTGCAAGAGGCTTCCTCTCAGCTTGTGCAAAGGCTCTTACCAAAACAGAGGTTGATTGTCTTGCTTTTTCAGCAAAGCTTATGACTTATGAATGTGGTGTGCGTTTCCTTACAGATTACATTGACGGAGATGTTTATTTCAAAACCAAGTATCCTGAGCATAACCTTGTAAGAGCTAGAAATCAGTTCAGACTTGTTGAGGAAATTGAAAAGCATCTTCCTGAAATGAACGAAATTGTTGAAAAGCTTTATAATGAATTTGTAAAATAAACGAAAAAAACCTCCGGAATTTTTCATCCGGAGGTTTAAATATTATAATCGGTTGTGGTGGGCTTAACCCCTCTGTCAAGATTCCTCAAAGAATTTTGACATCTCCCATTTCAGGGGAGACGAGAAAAGTCGATTTTTTACAAAGTTTGAAAACTTGATTTGTTTTTCGGCTTTTATATTCAGCAATTCATTAAAGCGTTTGTCAGGCTTGTCTCCCCTGAAAGGGGAGATGTCATACGAAGTATGACAGAGGGGTGTAATTTTGCATTCAAAATGTGCCCTCAACACTTCTATTATACTACGGATAACATAGCTTTGCAATAGGTTTTATCAAAATAAACTTATAAATTATCAACAAAATTTTACATAAAACTATATATTTTTTATTGAAGTTGTGATATAATAAAGCCACAAAAGGAAAAACCTTTTGAAAGTCCCGTAGCTTCGGGAAAGAAAAGAAAGGAGCTGACGATATGAAAATTACAGTTATCGGCAGAAAATGCACACCAAGAGATTCTTTTAAAGAGAGAGCTGAAAAAAGACTGCAGAAGGTTGAAAAATTCTTTGGCAGTGATGCTGAAGCAAAAGTAACTGCAACAGTTGAAAAGAATGAACAGATAGTTGAAGTTACAATCTTCCATGACGGTATGATTTTCCGTTCTCAGGAAAGAGCAGTCAATATGAACGATGCTCTTGACAGGTGCGCCGATTCAATTGTCCGTCAAATCCGAAAGAACAAAACAAAGGTTGAGAAAAAGCTGAAGAAGGGTGCCTTTGAACCCTTTGAAGCAGTTGAAGCCTTTGAGCCCGAGGATAACTATGACGTTGTCCGTTCAAAGAACATCAACCTTAAACCTCAAAGCGTTGACGAGGCAATTCTGCAGATGAATCTTCTTGACCATCAGTTTTATGTTTTCCTTGATTCATCAAATGACAAGGTAAGCGTAGTTTATGCAAGAAAAGACGGCGGTTACGGCTTAATTATCCCTGACACCGATTGATTTATTTCTCAAGTTATGATATAATATGAACCGCCTTTAACAGGGCGGTTTTTTTAGTTTTCTAAATATAATTTTAAGAGGTAACATATGAAAATAAATTTTGTAATTCCATGTCTTTTAGGCCTTGAAAAACTTATTGCTGACGAAATGAAAGTCCTCGGAGCAGAAAACGTAGTTTCCGAAAACGGCAGAGTACTTTTTTCAGGCGATGAGCACCTTCTCGCAAGAGCCAACATCTGCTCAAGATACGCAGAAAGAATACAGATTCTTGTAGGCTCATTTGATGCTCTTTCATTTGAGGACCTTTTTCAGGGCACAAAGGCTCTCCCTTGGGAAGAATGGATCGGTGCTTACGATGCATTCCCCGTAAAGGGTTATTCTCTTAACTCTGCGCTTTTCAGCGTAAGCGACTGTCAGTCAATTATCAAAAAGGCTGTTGTAGAAAGACTTAAGAGCAAGTACGGTATCAGCTGGTTTGAGGAAACAGGCCCCCTTCATCAGATTCAGTTTTCAATTATGAAGAACAAGGTCAGCCTTCTTATAGACACCTCAGGCTACGGACTTCACAAGCGCGGCTACCGTCTTGAGGCAAACGGTGCACCTATTAAGGAAACTCTTGCCGCTTCACTCTGTAATCTTACAAGGCTCAGACCTTACCACACACTTTACGACCCTATGTGCGGCTCAGGTACACTTCTTATTGAGGGTGCTATGATGGTGCACAATATTGCCCCCGGTCTTAACCGTCACTTCACTTCTGAAAGATGGGATATTATTCCTGAAGCAGTATGGAACGAAGAAAGAGAAAGAGCGAGAGGGGAGATAATCACCGACAGCAATTTTGTGGCATACGGCTCCGATATTGACGAAAGAGCTCTGCAGAGTGCAAAGCAGAACGCAATCAGAGCAGGCGTTGATAAGTACATCACCTTTGAAAAGGCAGACATAAAGGACTTTAAACCCAGAAGCGAAAAGGGTACGGTTATCTGCAACCCTCCCTACGGTGAAAGACTTCTCGACCTTAAACAGGCTGAGGATTTATATAAGCTTATGGGCAAGGTTTTCCCGCAGAAGAGAGGCTGGGCTTATAATGTAATCTGCCCCAGCGAGGATTTTGAAATCTTCTTCGGCAGAAAGGCCGACAAACGCCGCAAGCTCTACAAGGGTATGATCAAGTGTCATTTTTATATGTATTTCAAGTAAGAAACCCAAAGGCAGAGAAAAAGCTCTGCCTTTTAACTTTTCTGAAACACACCGCAGGGTCGTCCGCTAAAACAAACGCTGAAAACAGGCAACAAAGTTCATTTTAACAGTACAGCCTTACCGTTTCGTCAGTAATTTTGCATTTTGCACTTTGCATTTTGCATTTAAAAAGTCTTGACTTATTCTTTTCTTTGCGATATAATACATTTAATATCGCCTAAAGGCTATGACTGAGTTTCAGTAGGTTTCGGATAAGGCATTCAAGAGAGGATTTCACACGGTGAAAGAAATCCATTGTCCCCGAAAGCGAATTTCGCCTCACGAGCTGCCTGTGAAAAGCAGGATGTAATTGCTGCATTAAAGCAACCAAAAGCGGCAGGGGAGCTTATTCTCTGCAATTTGAGTGGTACCACGGAATTTATTTCGTCTCATTTTTTGTGAGGCGATTTTTATTTTTTATACGGAGGAAAAACAAATGGAAAGTAAAATTGCTCTTTTAAAAGAACAGTTTGCTGCTGAGCTTTTAAAGGCAGAAAACACAGCTGACCTTGAAGCTATAAGAGTTAAGTATCTTGGCAAAAAAGGCAGCGTAACAGACCTTCTCAAGGAAATGAGAGACCTTTCACCTGAGGAAAAGAAAGCCTTCGGTCAGAAAGTAAACGAGCTTAAAACAGAGGTTGCAGACAGAATCGCTGACAGAACAAAGGAGCTCAAAGAGCTTGAGGTTCAGAAGGAAATCGACTCAATGCCCGAATTTGACGTTTCAATGCCTGCTAACATTACAGAGGGTTCATACCACCCCGTAACTCTCGTTCAGCGTCAGTGCGAGGAAATTTTCAGAACAATGGGCTTCAACGTTGAAAACTATTCCGAAATCGTAACCGACTACGAATGCTTTGAAGCTCTCAATATCCCCAAGCACCACCCCGCAAGAGATATGCAGGACACATATTATCTCACAAACGGTCAGCTTCTTAAGACTCACACTTCCGCAGCTCAGAACGCTATTTATAAGAAGTACAGAGATGCGCTCATTAACGACAACGTGCCTATCAAGGCTATCTTCCCTGGAAGATGCTTCAGAAACGAAGCTACCGACGCCTGCCACGAAAACACCTTCTTCCAGATGGAAGGCGTTATGGTTGACAAGGATATTTCAATTTCAAACCTTATCTACTTTATGAAAACAATGCTTTCAGAAGTATTCCAAAAGGACCTTAAGGTAAGACTCCGTCCCGGCTTCTTCCCCTTCGTTGAACCCGGCTTCGAGCTTGACATCAGCTGCCTTATCTGCGGCGGTGAAGGCTGTCCTTCATGTAAGCACAGCGGCTGGCTTGAGCTTTGCCCCTGCGGTATGATTCATCCCGAGGTTCTCAAGGCAGGCGGAATTGACCCCGAAGAATACAGCGGTTTCGCTTTCGGTCTCGGTCTTACAAGACTTGTTATGATGAAATACGGAATTAAAGATATACGTGACCTCAACAGTGGCAGCCTTAAGGTTCTGTCACAGTTTACAGACGACGAATAAGAAAGGAGAGACAGAATTATGTTTTTATCAATGAACTGGATTTCAGACTTTGTTGACTTTACAGGTCTTGACAAGTTGGATCTTATCCGCCGTTTCTCCCTTTCAACTGCAGAGGTAGAAAACGAAATTTTCTTCAAGGGCAGCGATATCAGCGGTATCGTTGTTGCAGAAATCAAATCATTAGAAGATCACCCCGAATCAAAGAAGCTTCACCTTCTCAAGGTTGATGCAGGTGACGGAAAGCTTACAGACGTTGTATGCGGTGCTCCCAACGTAAGAGTAGGTATGAAAACTGCTTTTGCAAAAATCGGTGCTAAAATCGGCGAAATCGAAATCACACCGAGAGCACTTGCAGGCTACACCTCATACGGTATGTGCTGCAGCGAAAAGGAAGTTGGTATCAGTGACGACAACTCAGGTATTATGGATATTCTTGAGGACGTTGCAAACGGTACCGACATCAAAGATGTTTACGAAATCGAAGATATCGTTTTCGAGGTAGACAACAAGTCACTTACAAACCGTCCCGACCTCTGGGGCCACTACGGTATTGCGAGAGAGTTCGCAGCAATTGCTGACAGACCTCTCAAACCCTTAGATGTTGTTGACCTTTCAGCTTATGACAATCTCGAAAAGGTTGATATGAAAATCGAAGACGAGCTTTGCCAGAGATACTCCTGCATCAAGCTCGATAACATCACAAAGAATGTCAGCCCCGTAAATATGAGAATCAGACTTTTCTATTGCGGTATGAGAGGCATTAACCTTCTTGCTGACCTCACAAACTACCTTATGCTTGAAATGGGTCAGCCCATGCACGCTTTCGACTCAAGAAAGGTAGAAAAAATCAGAATCAAGCGCTTTGATGAGCCTTTCACATTCCGTACTCTTGACGGTGTGGACAGAAACATCGACACAAATACACTTATGATCTGTAACGGTGACACTCCCGTTGCTATTGCAGGTATTATGGGTGGCCTTGACAGTGAAATTGTTGAAGACACAACTACACTTACTCTTGAATCAGCAACCTTCAACGCTGTTTCAACCCGTAAGTCAACAGTTAAGCTTGCGCACAGAACAGACGCTTCAATGAGATACGAAAAGTGCCTTGACCCCGAAATGACTGTTCCTGCAATTGCAAGATTTGTGAAGCTTCTTAAGGATATTGATGCTGACGCTAAGGTCGTTTCAGCTCTTACAGACGAAAGAGGCT